>NZ_JASCPP010000035.1:0-54635 GCF_029959745.1 Pseudomonas sp. PS01298
GGCTTGCCCCGCGTTGGGCTGCGAAGCGGCCCCTCCAGGAATCGGTGCGTTGTTTCAGGCAAACCGAGGTGTTTGGGTTTTGGGCTGCTGCGCAGCCCAACGCGGGGCAAGCCCGCTCGCCACAACAGGCTCGTTCATCACAACAAGCCCGTCCACCACAACAAGCTCATTCATCACAGCGAGCTCGTTCATCAGAGCAGGCCCGCTTGCCAAAGGGGTGGGTTTGGGATCAGAACTTGTCGAGGGTCTTGAACTTGGTTTCGCGCACCACTTCCTTCGGCTTGTACGCGCAATACCCTGGGCGCGGGCCGATCTTGGGGTGGTTGCGGCAAGTGTCCGGGCGCTTGTCATAAATAGTGCAGAAACGCGTCTTACGATCCAGGTACAGGCAATCGTTGTTGCTCATGCGCTGCAGGGTGAATATTTCCGACTTGGAATTGAAGCGCTCGACGATGCCTTCCTTCTGCAAGCGCTTGGCGATGTTCTTCGGCGGGTCGCCGCGCTCGAACTCATCGACGATGCCAATGCGGATCAGGTCCTTGATCTTCACCTCGACCGGCAGCGTGCAGCAGCTGGACACGCAGCCACCGCACATGTGGGCGGAATATTTCTGCCAGGTCTCGAGACGGTCGAGTTCCGCGGCGGCGATCAGTTGAGGCTTCATCAGGGTTCCAAGGTGGGGCGATATCCGGGCGCGCGATCATACCGGGATTGGTGATTTTTTGAACAACATTTTGCAGATTTCATCTCCAATGGTGCGCCAGGGGAAAGCAGGCACGGCCCCTGCATCTAATTTCCGCAAAGGTGAATGAGTTAAAAAACTGCCGAACCAGAGCGTCTACCGTCTGTCAGACCGTCTAGGCTCTAGCAACTCCTTCTATCTCGCCCGAGGTCGCATTTGATGTCTCAGGAACCACTTGCACGAGAAGCAGAGGTAGCCGCATTTCGCGATGCCGTCTTGACCAAACTCACCTACGCGGTGGGCAAGGACCCGGATCACGCCTTCGACCATGACTGGTTCGAAGCCATTGCCCTGGCCGCCCGCGACCAGATGGTCGACCACTGGATGGACCACACGCGGCGGATCTACCGCAAGGGCCAGAAGCGGGTGTATTACCTCTCGCTGGAATTCCTTATCGGCCGCTTGCTCTACGACAGCCTGAGCAACCTTGGCGTGCTGGAAATTGCGCGCGAAGCCCTGTCCGAGCTGGGCGTGGACCTGGAGCGCATCCGCCTGCTGGAGCCCGACGCGGCGCTCGGCAACGGCGGTCTGGGCCGTCTCGCGGCCTGCTTCATGGAGAGCATGTCGACCCTGGGCATTGCCGGCCATGGCTATGGCATCCGCTATGAACACGGCCTGTTCCGCCAGGCGATTGTCGATGGATGGCAGCAGGAGCAAACCGAACGCTGGCTGGATTTCGGCAACCCGTGGGAGTTCGAACGTGCCGAAGTGATTTACCCGATCGGCTTTGGCGGCAGCGTCGAAACCCTGGCGGATGCCTCCGGCAAGATGATCCAGGTGTGGTCGCCCAACGAAACCGTGCGCGCCGTTGCCTACGACACCCCGGTGGTCGGCTGGCGCGGCGCCAGTGTGAATACCCTGCGGTTGTGGCGCGCGCGGGCGGTGGAAGACCTGCACCTGGAGCGCTTCAACGCCGGTGACCACCTGGGCGCGGTGGCCGAAGTGGCCCGCGCCGAAAGCATCTCGCGCGTGCTTTACCCGGCCGACAGCACCGAAGCGGGGCAGGAATTGCGCCTGCGCCAGGAATATTTCTTCGTCTCGGCCTCGCTGCAGGACCTGCTGCGCCGCCACAAGAACATGCACGGCTCGGTGCTGAGCCTGGGCGAGCACGCGGCGATCCAGCTCAACGACACCCACCCGTCCATTGCCGTCGCCGAGTTGATGCGCCAGTTGGTCGACCTGCACGACATTCCATGGGAAGCCGCCTGGGATGTCACCGTCGAAACCTTGTCGTACACCAACCACACGCTGCTGCCCGAAGCGCTGGAAACCTGGCCGGTCGGCCTGATGGAACGCATGCTGCCGCGGCACATGCAGATCATCTACCTGATCAACGCCCAGCACATCGACTCGCTGCGCGCCAAAGGCATCCACGATTTCGACGTGCTGCGCGCGGTGTCGCTGATCGAAGAAGACAACGGCCGCCGCGTGCGCATGGGTAACCTCGCGTTCCTCGGCTCCCACAGTGTCAACGGCGTGTCCGGTTTGCACACCCAGTTGATGCGCAGCACGGTGTTTTCCGAATTGCACAAGCTCTACCCGGAGCGCATCAACAACAAAACCAACGGCATCACCTTCCGCCGCTGGCTGTACCAGGCCAACCCCAAGCTCACCTCGATGTTGGTGGAGGCGCTGGGCCCGGACATTCTCGACAAGCCCGAAGAGCGCTTGGTAGAGCTTGAGCCCTTCGCCGATAAGCAGACCTTTCGCAAGGCGTTTGCCGAGCAACGGCTGCACAGCAAGCGGGCACTGGCCGACATCATTCATGAGCGGTTGGGAATCGCGATCAACCCGGCAGCGATGTTCGACGTGCAGGTCAAGCGCATCCACGAGTACAAGCGCCAACTGCTGAACCTGTTGCACACCGTGGCGCTGTACCAGGCGATCCGTGCCGAACCTGGCACCGACTGGGTGCCGCGCGTGAAGATCTTCGCGGGCAAGGCGGCGGCCAGTTATCACCAGGCCAAGTTGATCATCAAGCTGACCAACGACATTGCGCGCACCGTCAACAATGACCCGACCGTGCGCGGTCTGCTCAAGGTGGTGTTCCTGCCCAACTACAACGTCAGCCTGGCGGAAAGCATCATCCCGGCGGCGGACTTGTCGGAGCAGATTTCCACCGCCGGCTTTGAAGCCTCGGGCACCAGTAACATGAAATTTGGCCTCAACGGCGCGCTGACCATCGGCACCATGGACGGCGCCAACGTGGAAATGCACGAGCGCGTGGGCGCCGAGCACATGTTTATCTTCGGCCTCAGCGCGCAGCAGGTGGAAGCCCGCAAGCACGCGGGTGAGTTCAACGCCGGGCCGGAGATTGCCGCATCGCATCGGCTCAACGATGTACTGCAGGCGATTCGCGGTGGGGTGTTCTCGCCGGATGACCCGGGCCGTTATGTCGGCCTGATCGACGGGCTGGTCGATTACGACCGCTTCCTGGTGTGTGCCGACTTCGATTCCTACTGGGACGCCCAGGCGCGGGTCGAAGCGCATTGGCACGACTCCAAGGCGTGGTGGCGTTCGGCAGTGCTGAATACGGCGCGGATGGGTTGGTTCAGCTCGGACCGGACCATCAGGGAGTACGCGACCGAGATCTGGAAAGCCCTCGACTAAACATCGCTGACCTGAACATGTGTACGGATTTATGTGGGCGCTGGCTTGCCTGCGATAGCATCACCTCGGTGTGACTGATACGCCGACGTGTCTGCATCGCGGGCAAGCCCGGCGCCCACATAAGCGTGCTTCCACATGGGGTCTGCGTCGATATACTAGGCGCCAGTTCGCCCGCCTCGGGCTGCTTAGGGATATCGACCATGCAATGGATTTTCATGCTGATTGGCCTGGTGCTCGGCTGGACGCTCGATGAGTCGTTCACCGATGCCGGTTTCGGTGCGCTGTTGGGGTTGGGCGTGGGTCAGGCGATTCGCCTGGCGAAGCTCTCGGCCCAGGCGGATCAGCAGGCACGTCAGTTGGAAACCACGCAGAAAGCGCTGATCGCGCTGGGTGAGCGCCTGCGGCAATTGGAAGTGCCCACGCCGGCCAGCCCTGTGAGTGTCGCACCGCTTATCCCTGAGCCGACGCCTGTCACCCAGGCTCCTGAGCTTGTGTGGGAGTTGCCGGCAGAAGCAGAAATAGCCCCCGTCGCTGCGGCTGTCGAAGCCAGCCAGCCGCTGCCGGATGACGTGTGGACCCCCGCGCCCACGCCGCGCGCCCAGGAACCTGCAATCCCCCGCGGCCCCAACCTGATCGAACGCGCGATCAGCGGCGCACGCAATTGGCTGTTTGGCGGCAATACCGTGCTGCGTGTCGGCGTGGTGCTGTTGTTTCTCGGCCTGGCGTTCCTGCTGCGCTACGCCACCGAAGGCATGGTCGTGCCGATCGAACTGCGTTACGCCGGCGTCGCCGCCGCCGCATTGGGCCTGCTGGGCCTGGGTTGGTGGCTGCGGCTGCGCAACAGCAACTACGGTCTGATGCTGCAGGGTACCGGGATTGCGGTGCTGTACCTGACGGTGTTTGCCGCGATGCGCCTGCACCCATTGATCGACCCGAGCGCGGCGCTGGGGCTGTTGGTGGCGGTCACGGTGTTCTCGGCGATCCTGGCGATTACCCAGGATGCGCTGGGGCTGGCCTGTGCGGCGGCGCTGGGCGGCTTTGCGGCGCCGATCCTCACCTCAACCGGTGCCGGCAACCATGTGGCGCTGTTCAGTTATTTCGCCCTGCTCAACGCCGGCATCCTCGCCATCGCGTGGTTCAAGGCCTGGCGCCTGCTCAACCTGATCGGTTTTGTCGGCACCTTTGGCATCGGCTTCGCCTGGGGCATGCGCTCCTACACGCCCGAATTGCTGTGGAGCACCGAGCCGTTCCTGATCCTGTTTTTCCTGATGTACCTGGCCATCGGCCTGTTGTTCGCCCGGCGCACATTGCTGGAAATGCGTGACGCGCCCGACGATGACAGCCGGGCCGCAGTGCTGCGTTGGTCGCTGGCCAAGGGGCACTATGTCGACGGCAGTATGCTGTTTGGCCCGCCGCTGGTGGGGTTCGGCCTGCAGTTCGCACTGGTGCAGCACCTGGAGTTTGCCGCTGCGTTCAGCGCGTTGGGCCTGGGGATCATCTACATGGGTCTGGCTCGCCTGTTGGGTGGTGGGCGCGCGTTGCTGCTGGCGGAAACCTGCCTGGCGCTGGGGGTGATCTTTGCCAGCCTGGCCATTCCGTTGGGTCTCGATGCGCGCTGGACTGCCGCCGCCTGGGCGGTCGAAGGCGCCGGGATCTTCTGGCTTGGCTTGCGTCAGGAGCGGCCATTGGCGCGTGCCTTCGGCTTGTTGCTGCAAGTGGGTTCGGCGTTGGCATTCCTCAGTGAGCTGCGCATCGGCGAGCACACCTTGCTCGACGGCGCCCCGCTGGGGGCGCTGCTGCTCGGCGCGGCGTTGCTGTTCAGCTTCGACCAGCTGCGCAAGGCCTCGGCGCAGCAGGCTGCAGCGTGGGAGCGCAAAGGCCTGCCCGTGCTGGCGAGCCTGGGCCTGGGCTTTTTGTACCTGCTTGCACCGTTCTTTTGGCTGACCCAAGGCACCGCGATCAGTTGGGCAATCGCCGGTCTGGTGACGCTGTTCGTCGGCCTGCGCATCGGCTCGCGCACCTTTCTGTTCACGGCATTCGCGGTGCAGTTGCTCGGCGGTGCTGTGTTCCTGCTGCGCTTGCAAGGCGGTGACGGCGCGGCGGTCTTCAATGCGGGCTGGAGCGGTTTGCTGACCGCCTCGCTGATCGGCCTGGCCTTGATCGGCGGCATGCTCCTGGCGGCCCGCGATGACAGCGTGCGCGGTGACGTGCGCTTGCTGCGCGGGCTGTCGGTGGTGCTGCTGGCCGGCTTGGTGCTGATCAACCTCGCGGTGCTGTTCGTGTTGCCGTGGGAAAGCGCCAGCGCGGTGTGGGCGGCCAGTGGCGTGTTGATCATCTGGCTGAGCCTGCACTTGCAGCAGCGCGTCAGTTTCGTCTTTGGCTTGCTGTTGCAGGTGATCGGAGGCAGCGCGTTCCTGCTGGCGGTGCCGCAACTGCTGGGGCCGTTGACCAGCGAGGGCTTGCGGCCGCTGGCCCACAGCGGGTTCTGGACACCGATGGTGCTGGGCCTGGCTGCACTGGTCGGCGCCTGGCGTTTGCAGCGTGAGCCGCATGCGCCGGTGTTCGCTGTGCTGAAGCTGCAGCGTCTGTCCGACCTGCTGCTGGTGTGGGGCGCGGCCTGGTGGACGCTGGCGTTGGTCGGTGAAGTGCTGCGGTTTCTTCCTGACGAGCTGCAGGGCTCGGCCTTGCTCGGCATCGCGGCGCTGAGCGTGGCGATCTGGGCGCTGCTGGCGGCGCGGCTGCACTGGGCGTCGCTCGGTGTGCTATGCGCCTTGCTGATGCCGGCGGCGGGCGTGGTGCTGCTGGTCTCGGCGCACAACTACTATCACCCGGCGGCGCACTACGGCTGGCTGGCTTGGCTGGCGGTGTTCGCGGTGCACTTCATTGCGTTGCGGCGTCTGGCGGCGAGTGTGCCGGCCAGGGTGCTGAGCGTGGCCCATGTGCTGGGCTGCTGGATGCTGATCGGCGTGCTGGCGCTGGAGCTGCGTTACGGCCTGTTGCGGCTCTCGAGTGAATACAACGCCTGGCGCTGGCTGGGCTGGGCGATACTGCCCAGCCTGTATCTGGTGCTGGCCGCCGCGCCGCGCACCTGGCCATGGCCAGTGGCGGCGTACCCGCGTGAGTACCGCGTGCTGGCCGCCTTGCCGCTGGCAGTGCTGATGCTCGGCTGGTTCTGGCTGGCTAACAGCTTCAGTGACGGCACGGCGAACCCTTTGCCCTATGTGCCGCTGCTCAACCCGTTGGACCTGGGCCTGCTGTTTGCGCTGCTGGGTGTGTACCTGTGGTCGCGCAGCGTGGCGCCGCAACGTGGGCCGCGTGCCGAGTTGATCGCCCAGGGTGTCGCGGGCGTTTCGCTGTTTGCCTTCTTCACCGCGTTGGTGATGCGCACGGCCCACCATTGGGGCGGCGTGCCGTTCCATCTGGATGCGTTGCTGGCGTCGATGCTGGTACAGGCCGGCCTGTCGATCGTCTGGACCCTCATCGCCCTCGGGTTGATGATCGGTGGCCACCTGCGCCATCGTCGTGAAGTGTGGTTGATCGGGGCGGTGTTGATTGCGGTAGTGGTCGCCAAACTGTTCTTTGTCGAACTGAGCAACCGCGGCGGCCTGGCGCGGATCGTGTCGTTCATCGGCGTGGGCGGGCTGTTGCTGGTGGTGGGCTACTTTGCGCCGCTGCCACCCAAGCGTGCCGAACCTGTATTGGAAACTGAAGGAGCAGCCTCTTGATCGGTAAGTTGAGCGTCATTGCGGTGGGCTTGTGTACGACCTGGGCCGTGTGGGCGCAGGAAACCCCGGCCGATTTCACCACCCAGGTACCGCTGGCGGTGAGTGGCAACGGCCCTTGGTATCGCCTGGAGTTGCCGCTCGCCGTGCAGTTGGCCGCGCGCCAGGCTGACCTGAGCGATGTGCGCGTGTTCAACGCTGCCGGCGAGCCGCAAGCCTATGCGCTGTCGCGCCAGACCTCCGAGCGCACCGAAAGCCGCAACATCACTGACGTGAAGTGGTTCCCGCTGTACGCCTCCGATGCCCGTGACGCTTCGCCTGGCGTGACGATGAAAGCCACCACGGCGGGCACGCTGGTGGAAATCAAACCCTCGAGCGGCGCCAAGCTCGGCAAGCAGGTATTGCGCGGCTGGGTGCTGGATGCCAGCGCGATCAAGGCGCCATTGCAGCAGTTGAGCCTCGACTGGAGCCGCGAGCACGAGGGCTTCCAGCGTTTCAGCATCGAAGCCAGCGATGACTTGCAGCACTGGGAATCCTGGGGCGATGGGCAGGTGGCGCGCTTGTCGTTTGCCGATGAGCGAGTCGAGCAGCATGACGTCAGCTTGCCAGGGCAGTCGGCACGCTACCTGCGCCTGATGTGGCAAGGCCAGGCGGCGCCGCGCCTGACCTCGGCCAAGCTGGTGAGTGCATCGAGCAGCAGTCTGCCGCTGCCGTTGGTGTGGTCGCAGCCGTTGGCGGGGTCGCGGCTCAAGGCGGGGGAGTACAGCTGGCAGTTGCCGGTGGGGCTGAATGTCGAGCGCTTGCGGGTTGAATTGAAGCAGCCCAACACCTTGGCGCCGGTGACCTTGGCAGGGCGGCGGGACAGCCAGCAGGCCTGGCAACCGTTGAGCAATGGCTTGCTGTACCGCCTGACCCAGAACGGCCAGGACGTGGTGCAGGATGAGTTGCGTTTGCCTGGCCAGGTGGTCAACCAGCTGAAATTGCAGGTGGACGAGCGCGGCGGTGGCCTGGGCGTTGAAGCACCGTCCCTGCGTTTTGCCGTGCGCGCCACGCAGTTGGTGTTCCTGGCGCGGGGTGAGCCGCCGTTCACGCTGGCCTTGGGCAATGCCTCGGTGAAGGCGGCGAACCTGCCGCTGTCGACGCTGATTCCCGATTACAACGCCGCGCGCGTCAAGGCGCTGGGCCAGGCCACGTTGTCAACGGAGGTGGTGGTCAAAGCGCTGGCCGTGGTGGCACCGACCGAGGCCGGCACCGACTGGAAGAAGCTCGGCCTGTGGGCCGTACTCCTGCTGGGTGTGGCGGCGCTGGGAGGCATGGCCTACAGTTTGCTGCGCAAGCCGCCGGTGGCACGTTAAATAAAGTCCATGAACTCTATTGGGTTTAAATCCTCTGATAGGAGGAAATACGCCCCGACTCGCGTTAAACTGCGCGGGTTTTTAGCCCCCCCATTCTCCGGAGCCTTCCATGTCCCGCGTTACCTTGAGTCGCTATTTGATTGAGCAGACCCGCAGCAACAACACGCCTGCCGATCTGCGCTTCCTTATCGAAGTGGTGGCGCGTGCTTGCAAGGAAATCAGCCACGCCGTCTCCAAAGGCGCACTGGGTGGTGTTCTGGGCAGCATGGGCACTGAAAACGTGCAGGGCGAAGTACAGAAGAAGCTCGACGTACTCTCCAACGAGATCCTGCTCGAAGCCAACGAATGGGGCGGTCACCTGGCCGGCATGGCGTCCGAAGAAATGGACAATGCCTACCAGATTCCGGGCAAATACCCGAAAGGCGCCTACCTGTTGGTATTCGACCCGCTGGACGGTTCGTCGAACATCGACATCAACGCGCCGGTCGGCACCATCTTCTCGGTACTGCGTTGCCCAAACGAATACCTGAGCCAGAACGAAGCCTTGAACGAAAAGGCCTTCCTGCAGCCAGGCACCGAGCAGGTCGCTGCCGGCTACGCGATCTACGGCCCGCAGACCATGCTGGTGCTGACCCTGGGCGACGGCGTCAAGGGCTTCACCCTGGACCGTGAAATGGGCAGCTTCGTACTGACCCACGAAGACATCTCGATCCCTGCCTCGACCCAGGAATTCGCGATCAACATGTCCAACCAGCGTCACTGGGAAGCCCCGGTACAGCGCTACGTCAACGAGCTGATGGAAGGCGAGGAAGGCCCGTTGAAGAAGAACTTCAACATGCGCTGGGTGGCTGCGATGGTCGCTGACGTGCACCGCATCCTGACCCGTGGTGGCCTGTTCATGTACCCACGCGACAGCCGCGAGCCGTCCAAGCCAGGCAAGCTGCGCCTGATGTACGAAGCCAACCCGATGTCGTTCCTGGTAGAGCAGGCGGGCGGTGCGTCCACCGACGGCCACCAGCGCATCCTCGACATCCAGCCTGAAGGCCTGCACCAGCGTGTGGCGGTGTTCCTGGGTTCCAAGGAAGAAGTTGAGCGTGTGACGGCCTATCACAAGGCATAACCCACGGCGATAAATTATCGGCCGTGTTGTGAGCCGGTTCACCGTTAAAGAAGCCCCGAAACGTTTCAGCGTTTTCGGGGCTTTTTTGTTTTCGTTCGTCGGGAACCAGACACCTCTTTTCCCTTCTAAGCTTCTGGCAGATACCCAAGCTGCTTCGTCCCTCCAGGAGTTTTTCCATGTCGTTACGCCGTCTCGCTTTGCTGGCTTTTTGCGTGCTGTTGGCCGCTTGCAGCAAGGTCAACCAGGAAAATTACGCAAAGTTGTCGGCTGGCATGGCCAAGGCCGAGGTGGAGTCGCTGCTGGGTAAGCCGACCGATTGTTCTGGCGCACTGGGCATGTCCAGCTGCACGTGGGGCGATAAAAACAGCTTTATCAGCGTTCAATATGCCGGTGACAAAGTTCTGATGTTTTCCGGGCAAGGCCTGAAGTAAACCGGGGCGAGAGCCTGCGGGAGAAGAAGAATGATGCGTTTTGTTTTGTGCCTTTGTGCCAGCCTGTTTTTGGCGGGCTGCGCCAGTCATTCTGGCGATGATCTGCAACCCAAGACCGCGAGCAACGTCAATCTCAAGCGTTACCAGGGCACCTGGTATGAGTTGGCCCGATTGCCGATGTACTTCCAGCGCAACTGCGCGCAGTCCGAAGCCCGCTACACACTGCTGCCCGATGGCGATATGTCGGTGTTCAACCGCTGCCTGACCAGCGAGTGGAAGTGGGAAGAAGCCAAAGGCACGGCCACGCCGCAAGTGCCGGGCAAGACCGACAAGCTCTGGGTTGAATTCAATAACTGGTTTACCGCGCTGCTGCCCGGCGTCGCCAAGGGCGACTACTGGGTGCTGTACGTCAGCGATGACTACAAGACCGCCATCGTAGGCAGCCCGAGCCGGCGCTACATGTGGATCCTGTCGCGCACGCCGACGGTGAATGCTGACACCCGCGAAGACTTGCTCAGCAGGGCGCGGCAACAGGGGTATGACACCACACGGTTGATCTGGCGTACGTCGGACAAGCAGATGGCCAAGACCTCGCAGTAACTGAGGGCACCCTCAATCCAATAGGGGAGCTGGCTTGCCAGCTCCCCTATTTTTTTGTGTCGCCCGTCAGCCGAGCAAATCCCTCAAGACTTGCGTGAATGCCCGGCTGCTTTCTTCCTCGCCAGCATGGCGCCCATCCCGTACTACCCACTTACCGTTGACCAGCACATCGCGTACTTGCCGATCACCACCGGCGAACAGCCAGCGATTCAGGATCCCGTCTTCACTCGCCGTGGCCAGGTACGGATCATTGCCGTCCAGCACGATCCAATCCGCACGCTTACCCACTTCCAGTCGACCAATCGGCTGCCCCAGCGCCTGTGCGCCACCGTCCAGCGCGGCATCGAACAGTGTGCGGCCGACCATCGGCTGATCGCTGCGATACAAGCGATTGCGCCGCTGGTCGCGCAGGCGCTGGCCGTATTCCAGCCAGCGCAATTCTTCGACCACGCTCAATGAGACGTGGCTGTCGGAGCCGATCCCAATGCGACCGCCCTGTGCCAGAAAGTCCACGGCCGGGAAGATCCCGTCGCCCAGGTTGGCTTCGGTGGTCAGGCACAAACCGGCAATCGCGCGGCTCTTGGCCATGCGGGCCACTTCGTCAGCGTCCGCGTGAGTGGCGTGCACCAGGCACCAGCGCTCATCCACCTCGACATTGTCATACAGCCATTGCAGCGGGCGTTTGCCGCTCCAGGCCAGGCAATCGTCGACTTCCTTTTGCTGCTCGGCAATGTGGATATGCACCGGGCAGGCTTTGTCGCTGGCGGCCAGCACGTCATTGATTTGTTGCGGGGTCACCGCGCGCAGGGAGTGAAAGCACAACCCCAGCTGCTGCGCCGGTTGCGCGGCGAGGATCGGTTTCAGGTGCGCTTGCAGGTCCAGGTAGTTTTCCGTGCTGTTGATAAACCGACGCTGGCCTTCATTGGGGGCCTGGCCGCCAAATCCCGAGTGGGTGTAGAGCACCGGCACCAATGTCAGCCCGATGCCGCTGCTGGCGGCCGCCTGGCTGATCTGCCGCGACAGCTCCGTGCGGTCAGCATAGGGCTGGCCACTGACGTCATGGTGCACGTAGTGGAACTCAGCCACCGAGGTGTAGCCGGCCTTGAGCATCTCGATGTACAGCTGCCGGGCGATGACCTGCAATTGGTCCGGGTTGATCTTGCCCACCATGCGGTACATCAGGTCGCGCCAGGTCCAGAAGCTGTCATTCGGGTTGCCGGCGACTTCCGCCAGCCCCGCCATGGCGCGCTGGAACGCGTGGGAGTGCAGGTTCGGCATGCCCGCCAACACCGGGCCCCTGAGCCGTTCGGCGCCGTCTGCACTGGCGTTGGGCTCAACGTGGGTCAGCAGGCCATCGGCGCTGACTTCAAAGCGTACATCGTTGGCCCATCCATTAGGCAGCAGTGCGCGTTCGGCAAAGAAAGCGGACATGATCATGTCACCCCGGTCGTGTGTTTATTTGTATATACATATACAGACGTTTGCCTGCTCGGTAAACTCCGGCAATCTATGCATCTTTTCCTCTTGCAAGGATTCCCTGTGCCGACTCCGCCCGCCAAGTCTTCACTGGCTGCCCACATGGACGAAAGTCCGGCGCCCTTGTACGCCCGCGTCAAACAGATGATCAGCCAGCAGATCCTCAACGGCAACTGGCCGCCCCATTACCGCGTGCCGTCGGAGAGCGAGCTGGTCAGTCAACTGGGCTTCAGCCGCATGACCATCAACCGCGCCCTGCGCGAGCTGACCGCCGAAGGTTTGTTGGTGCGCATGCAAGGTGTCGGCACGTTCGTCGCCGAACCCAAGAGCCAGTCGGCGCTGTTCGAGGTGCACAACATCGCCGATGAGATCGCCTCCCGTGGGCATCGGCATACTTGCCAGGTCATTCACCTTGGTGAAGAAGCGGCCGGCTCCGAACGCGCCGTAGCGCTGGAAATGCGCGAGGGCGGACGGGTGTTCCATTCGCTGATCGTGCACTTTGAAAACGACATTCCGGTGCAAATCGAAGACCGTTTCGTCAACGCCCTGGTCGCGCCGGAGTACCTGCAGCAGGACTTCACCCAGCAAACCCCCTACGCCTATCTGAACCAGGTCGCACCGTTGACCGAAGGCGAGCACGTGGTCGAGGCGATTCTCGCCGACGCCGCCGAGTGCAAGTTGCTGCAGATCGAGCCGAGCGAGCCCTGCCTGTTGATTCGCCGACGCACCTGGTCGGGTCGCCAGCCGGTGACCGCCGCGCGTTTGATCCACCCCGGTTCCCGTCATAGCCTGGAAGGACGTTTCAGTAAATGAGTGCAGTGAAAGTCTGGCGCGCCGCCGATTACGTGCGCATGCCGTGGAAAAACGGCGGTGGCAGCACCGAAGAAATCACCCGTGACGCCGGTACCGGCCTGGATGGCTTTGGCTGGCGCCTGTCGATTGCCGATATCGCCGAGTCGGGTGGGTTTTCCACCTTCGCCGGCTATCAGCGCGTGATCACCGTGATCAAGGGCGCCGGCATGGTGCTTACCGTGGATGGCGAGGAACAGCTGGGCCTGTTGCCGCTGCAACCCTTTGCGTTCAAGGGCGACAGCCACGTGTCGTGCCGCTTGATCACGGGGCCGATCCGCGATTTCAACCTGATCTACTCGCCCCAGCGCTACCACGCACGTTTGCAGTGGATTGACGGCGTGCAGCGCTTTTTCAGCACGGCGCACACGGTGCTGGTGTTCAGCGTGGCGGATGAAGTGAAGGTGCTGGACCACGTGCTCGGCCATCACGACTGCCTGCAAGTGGACGGTAACACTGGCCTGCTGGATATCTCGGTCAGCGGCCGCAGTTGCATCATCGAACTGACTCAACACGATTAAAAAGCTGTGGGAGCAGGCTTGCCTGCGATAGCGGTGTATCAGCATGGGGTGTGCTGATCGACACACTGCTATCGCGGGCAAGCCTGCTCCCAGAGTTGTTTTGTGGTGAGCAGAAAACTGTTTCCAGCCTGCGCACCAATTTGTTACCGAATGCCCCAGCGTGGCGCAAAACCACGCGTTGGTGACGAACCCCTCCCGTAGCAAAACTCCTTTGTAAGAAATTTCATCAAGCCTCGAAGCCTTATTTTCCAAGGCTCGCACACGCTTTCGAAAAAACTCCAAACGACTCGCGCAAAAAGTTGGCCGCTTGATTGCATATGCTTGTATGTACAAGTAAAGATGTGTGCGTAAGACTCTCCTTCGCACCATCCCTGTTCGCGCATCATGCCGAGGAGTCCAGCCGTGACCGATTTTTCTAAAGCCAGGCCTACAAAATACCGTGACGTCGAAATCCGCGCGGCCCGCGGTAACAAGCTCACCGCCAAAAGCTGGCTGACTGAAGCGCCGCTGCGCATGTTGATGAACAACCTCGATCCGCAAGTGGCCGAGAACCCGAAGGAGCTGGTGGTGTACGGCGGTATTGGCCGTGCGGCGCGCAATTGGGAGTGCTACGACCAGATCGTCGAGAGCCTCACTCACCTGAACGACGACGAAACCCTGCTGGTGCAATCCGGCAAGCCGGTCGGCGTGTTCAAGACCCACAGCAACGCTCCACGCGTGCTGATCGCCAACTCCAACCTGGTGCCGCACTGGGCCAGCTGGGAACACTTCAACGAACTGGATGCCAAGGGCCTGGCCATGTACGGCCAGATGACCGCCGGCAGCTGGATCTACATCGGTAGCCAAGGCATCGTGCAGGGCACCTACGAAACCTTCGTCGAAGCCGGCCGCCAGCACTACGATTCCAACCTCAAGGGCCGCTGGGTCCTCACCGCCGGCCTCGGTGGCATGGGCGGCGCCCAGCCGTTGGCCGCGACCCTGGCGGGTGCATGCTCGCTGAACATCGAGTGCCAGCAGGTCAGCATCGACTTCCGCCTGAACAGCCGTTATGTCGACGAACAAGCTACCGACCTCGACGACGCCCTGGCGCGTATCGCCAAGTACACCAAGGAAGGCAAGGCCATCTCCATTGCCCTGCTGGGTAACGCGGCGGAAATCCTGCCGGAACTGGTCAAGCGCGGCGTACGCCCGGACATGGTCACCGACCAGACCAGCGCCCACGACCCGCTCAATGGCTACCTGCCGGCCGGCTGGAGCTGGGACGAATACCGCGCCCGCGCCAAGACTGAGCCAGCCGCCGTGATCAAGGCCGCCAAACAGTCGATGGCCGTGCACGTCAAGGCGATGCTGGAATTCCAGAAGCAAGGCATCCCGACCTTCGACTACGGCAACAACATCCGCCAGATGGCTCAGGAAGAAGGCGTCGAGAACGCGTTCGACTTCCCAGGCTTCGTACCGGCGTACATCCGCCCGCTCTTCTGCCGTGGCATCGGCCCGTTCCGTTGGGCAGCACTGTCCGGCGACCCGCAAGACATCTACAAGACCGACGCCAAAGTCAAAGAGCTGATTCCGGACGACGCGCACCTGCACAACTGGCTGGACATGGCGCGCGAGCGCATCAGCTTCCAGGGTCTGCCGGCGCGTATCTGCTGGGTTGGCCTGGGCCAGCGCGCCAAGCTCGGCCTGGCGTTCAACGAAATGGTACGCAGCGGTGAGCTGTCGGCACCTATCGTGATCGGCCGCGACCACCTCGACTCCGGCTCGGTCGCAAGCCCCAACCGCGAAACCGAAGCCATGCAGGACGGTTCCGACGCCGTGTCCGACTGGCCGCTGCTCAACGCCCTGCTCAACACCGCGAGCGGCGCGACCTGGGTCTCGTTGCACCACGGCGGCGGCGTGGGCATGGGCTTCTCGCAGCACTCCGGCATGGTGATCGTCTGCGACGGTACCGACGAAGCGGCCGAGCGCATCGCGCGCGTGCTGCACAACGACCCGGCCACCGGTGTGATGCGTCACGCGGATGCCGGCTACCAGATCGCGATCGACTGCGCCAAGGAGCAGGGGCTCAACCTCCCGATGATCAAGTAACCCCTGTGGGAGCTGGCTTGCCTGCGATGCGGGCGACTCGGTCTATCAGTAGAACCGAGGGGATGCCATCGCAGGCAAGCCAGCTCCCACAGAAAAGCGGTTTTACCCAGGCTTTATGAACAATCCATCAGAGGTTGAACACACATGGCTGCAAATGACGTACGTGCAAGCACCACCCCGTTGATCGAAAGGCGTTCGATCGACTACATCCCGGAAGCGGAAAGACACGGTCGTCTATTGAGTCAGTTCACCCTGTGGCTGGGTGCCAACCTGCAGATCACTGCCATCGTCACCGGGGCCCTGGCCGTGGTGCTCGGCGGTGATGTGTTCTGGTCGTTGATCGGTCTGTTGATCGGGCAACTGCTGGGCGGCGGCGTCATGGCGTTGCATGCTGCGCAAGGCCCGCAACTGGGCTTGCCGCAAATGATCTCCAGCCGCGTGCAGTTCGGCGTGTATGGCGCCGTGATCCCGTTGGTGCTGGTGTGCCTGATGTATGTCGGCTTTTCGGCCAGCGGTTCATTGCTGGCGGGGCAGGCGGTAGCGCAGTTGCTGCACGTCGAAGACTGGGTCGGCATTGTGCTGTTTGCCGGGTTGATCATGGTGTTCACCGTCTTCGGCTACCGCGTCATCCACGGCATCGGTCGCGTGGCCAGTGTGTTGGGGGTGGTGGCCTTCATCTACCTGTTCTACAAGCTGCTGGCGGGCAACGACGTGGGTGCCCTGCTGGGCAACAAACATTTTTCCCTCAGCAGTTTCCTCTTGGCGATTTCGCTGTCGGCCTCCTGGCAGATCGCTTTTGGCCCGTATGTGGCGGACTACTCGCGCTACTTGCCGCGTAGCACGTCAGCGTCGAAAACCTTCTGGGCCGTGGGCCTGGGTTCGGTGATCGGGGCGCAGGCGTCGATGGTGTTCGGTGTGTTCGCGGCGGCCCTGGCCGGCTCGCAATTCGCCCATCATGAGGTGTCATTTATCGTCGGCCTGGGCGGCACCGGGATTGTCGCGGCGGTGCTGTATTTCAGCATCGCCTTCGGCAAGGTCACGGTGACCACCCTCAATGCCTACGGCAGCTTCATGTCCATCGCGACGATCATCAGCGGCTTTCGTGGCAGCCGGCACATCTCGAGTGCGGTGCGCCTGCTGTACATCTTCCTGATGGTATCGATTGCCGCCGCGCTGGCGTTGCTGGGCAAAGACTCGTTCCTCAAGGACTTCTCCGCGTTCATCCTGTTCCTGCTCGCATTCTTCACGCCGTGGAGCGCGATCAACCTGGTGGATTTCTACTGCATCACCAAGGAACGCTACGACATTCCGGCGCTGTCCAACCCCAATGGTCGTTATGGCCGCTGGAACCTGATGGGCATCGGCATCTACGTGTTCGGCGTGCTGATCCAGATGCCGTTCATCTCCACGCATTTCTATACCGGCCCACTGGTCGCCAGCCTTGGCGACACCGATATCTCCTGGATCATCGGCCTGGTGGTGCCTGCTGCGCTGTATTACTGGGCTGCGAAAAAGTGGCACAGCGCGATTCCTGAACACCTGATCCTGCCGATAGAGCAGGGCGCTGCACCGACGACGACAAACGGGCTGGCCGCACAAGCCTGATGGGACGTGGACAGGGCAGGATGCCTACTGACTGCCGTAATCCATTTCAAGATTGGGAGCGTCACAACAATGAAAATGCATAAAACCCTGTTGGCCACTCTGTTCTCTGCTGGCTTGCTGGCCACTGCCGGCGCCCAGGCGGCCGGTTGGTGCGAGTCCGGCAAACCGGTGAAATTCGCCGGCCTGAACTGGGAAAGCGGCATGTTGCTTACCGACATCCTGCAGACCGTGCTGGAAAAAGGCTACGACTGCAAAACCGACAGCCTGCCGGGCAACTCCATCACCATGGAAAACGCCCTGAGCAGCAACGACATCCAGGTCTTCGCCGAAGAATGGGTAGGCCGCAGTGAAGTGTGGAACAAGGCCGAGAAGGCCGGCAAAGTCGTCGGCGTCGGCGCCCCTGTGGTGGGCGCTGTCGAGGGCTGGTACGTGCCGCGCTACGTGATCGAAGGCGACGCCAAGCGCAAGCTTGAACCCAAGGCGCCGGACCTGAAAAACATCGCTGACCTGGCCAAGTACGCCTCGGTGTTCAAGGACCAGGAAGAGCCGTCCAAGGGCCGTTTCTACAACTGCCCGGCCGGCTGGACCTGCGAGCTGGACAACAGCGAAATGCTCAAGAGCTACGGCCTGGAAAGCACCTACACCAACTTCCGTCCAGGCACCGGCCCGGCGCTGGATGCGGCCGTGCTGTCGAGCTACAAGCGTGGCGAGCCGATCCTGTTCTACTACTGGTCGCCAACGCCGCTGATGGGTCAGGTCGACCTGGTCAAGCTTGAAGAAAAACCCGGCGTCGATAAAAGCGTGAGCATCAAGGTCGGCTTGTCCAAGACCTTCCACGAGCAGGCGCCGGAACTGGTGGCCGTGCTGGAAAAGGTCAACCTGCCGATCGACCTGCTGAACCAGAACCTGGGTCGCATGGCCAAGGAGCGAATTGAGTCGCCAAAACTGGCGAAAATTTTCCTCAAGGAACATCCTGAAGTCTGGCACGCCTGGGTGAGCGACGACGCAGCCAAGAAAATCGACGCGGCCTTGTAGGTCAAGTGTGCCCGGCTACCCTCAGGGGTGGCCGGGCGCCTGGCCACAACCCACTGGATCGAGAGCACGATATGTTTCCTGAGAGTTTTACGTTTTCCATTGCCGACTGGGTCAACGGTTGGGTGGATTCACTGGTCACCAACTACGGTGATGTGTTCCGGCACATTTCCGACACCCTGCTATGGGCCATCGTCAACCTGGAAGGGTTGCTGCGTGCGGCGCCCTGGTGGCTGATGCTGGCCATCGTCGGCGCAGTTGCCTGGCACGCCACCCGCAAGGTGGTGACCACGGCGGTGATCGTCGGCCTGCTGTTCCTGGTGGGTGCGGTCGGCCTGTGGGACAAGCTGATGCAGACGCTGGCGCTGATGATGGTCGCCACGGTGATCTCGGTGCTGATCGGCATCCCGCTGGGCATCCTGTCGGCGCGCAGCAATCGCCTGCGCTCGGTACTGATGCCGTTGCTCGACATCATGCAAACCATGCCCAGCTTCGTGTACCTGATCCCGGTGCTGATGCTGTTCGGCCTGGGCAAGGTCCCGGCGATCTTCGCCACGGTAATCTACGCCGCACCGCCGTTGATCCGCCTCACCGACCTGGGCATTCGCCAGGTCGACGGCGAAGTCATGGAAGCGATCAACGCCTTCGGTGCCAACCGTTGGCAACAACTGTTCGGCGTGCAACTGCCGCTGGCCCTGCCGAGCATCATGGCCGGGATCAACCAGACCACCATGATGGCGTTGTCGATGGTGGTGATCGCCTCGATGATCGGCGCCCGTGGGCTGGGTGAGGACGTCCTCGTCGGCATCCAGACCCTCAACGTCGGCCGTGGCCTCGAAGCCGGGCTGGCGATCGTGATTCTCGCAGTGGTCATCGACCGCATTACCCAGGCCTATGGTCGTCCACGGCATGAGGCGAGCAAATGACTACTGTCAGCAAAATCGAAGTCAAAAACGTCTTCAAGATCTTCGGCGCCCGTTCCAAGGATGCGCTGTCGCTGATCGGCCAAGGCAAGAGCAAAGACCAGGTCCTGGCCGAAACCGGTTGCGTGGTCGGAGTGAACGACTTGTCCCTGAGCATCGGCACCGGTGAGATCTTCGTGATCATGGGCCTGTCGGGTTCCGGCAAGTCCACGTTGGTGCGCCACTTCAATCGCCTGATCGACCCCACCAGCGGCGCGATCCTGGTCGACGGCGAAGACATCCTGCAACTGGACATGGAAGCGCTGCGTCAATTCCGTCGGCACAAGATCAGCATGGTGTTCCAGAGCTTCGGCCTGCTGCCCCACAAGAGTGTGCTGGACAACGTCGCCTACGGCCTCAAGGTGCGTGGCGAAACCAAGCAGGTCTGCGCCGAACGTGCGCTGCACTGGATCGAAACCGTGGGCCTCAAGGGCTACGAAAACAAATACCCGCACCAGCTCTCCGGCGGCATGCGCCAACGCGTCGGCCTGGCCCGTGCGCTGGCGGCCGACACCGACATCATCCTGATGGACGAAGCTTTCAGCGCCCTCGACCCGCTGATCCGCGCCGAAATGCAGGACCAGTTGCTCGAGCTGCAAAAGACCCTGCACAAGACCATCGTGTTCATCACCCACGATCTCGATGAGGCCGTGCGCATCGGCAACCGCATTGCGATCCTCAAGGACGGCAAGCTGATCCAGGTCGGCACCCCGCGCGAGATCCTGCATTCGCCGGCGGATGAGTATGTGGACCGGTTTGTCCAGCGGCGGGCGGCGGTGGTGTAGCTGATCATTCCCACGCTCTGCGTGGGATGCATCCCGTGACGCTCTGCGTCACCTCTAACAGCGGGGCGCGGAGCGTCCCAGGTGGCATTCCCACGCAGAGCGTGGGAACGATAAACATGAAGAGGTCAACGATGTCCCAGGCTGCAAAAATCATCATCGCCGACGCCCCCTTGCGCTGGCAGGACGTCGTCGCCGTCGCTCGCCATGGCGCGGTCCTCGAACTCTCGGGCCAGGCCTGGGCGCGGATCGACAATGCCCAGGCCATCGTGCAGCGCATCGTCACCAGCGGCGAGCGCGCCTATGGCGTGAACACCGGCTTGGGCGCGCTGTGCAACGTGTCGCTCAAGGGCGAGCAACTCAGCCAGCTGTCGCGCAATACCCTGCTGAGCCACGCCTGCGGCGTCGGCCCGGTGCTGAGCGACGAGCAGACCCGCGCGATCATTTGCGCGGCCGTCATCAACTACAGCCACGGCAAATCCGGCCTGCATCCGCAGGTGGTGCATTCGCTGCTGGCGCTGCTCAACCATGGCATCACGCCGCAAGTGCCGTCCCAGGGTTCGGTGGGTTACCTGACCCATATGGCCCATGTCGGCGTGGCCTTGCTCGGTGTCGGCACTGTGAGCTACCGGGGCCGGATCGTCGCGGCGCAACAGGCCCTCAGCGAAGAAGGTTTGCAGCCGGTGGTGCTTGGCGCCAAGGACGGCCTGTGCCTGGTCAACGGCACACCGTGCATGACCGGCCTGAGCTGCCTGGCCCTGGCCGATGCGCATCACTTGCTGCAGTGGGCCGACGTGATCGGTGCCATGAGTTTTGAAGCCCAGCGCGGCCAGATCGATGCCTTCGATGCAGAAATCATCGCGCTCAAGCGGCACCCGGGCATGCAACATGTCGGCATCAACCTGCGTGCGCTGCTCGACGGTAGTGAAGTGATCGCCAGCAGCAAAGGCATCCGCACCCAGGACGCGCTGAGCATCCGCTCGATCCCGCAGATCCACGGCGCGGCGCGCGACCAGGTGGAGCACGCGACCCGCCAGATCGAGACCGAACTCAACAGCGCCACCGACAACCCGCTGGTGCTCGGTACCCCGGACAATTACCGCGTAGTGTCCCAGGCCAACCCGCACGGGCAGTCCGTGGCACTGGCCGCCGACATGCTGGCGATCGCCATGGCCGAAATCGGCTCGGTGGCCGAGCGCCGCCTGGACCGCCTGATCAACCCGCACGTCAGCGGCCTGCCGGCGTTCCTGGTCAGCAACCCAGGGGTCAACTCCGGGATGATGATCGTGCAGTACGTCGCCGCTTCGCTGTGCGGGCAGAACCGCCAGCTGGCGCAACCGGCGGTGCTCGACAACTTCGTCACCTCGGGCCTGCAGGAAGACCACTTGAGCATGGGCACCAACGCCGCGCTGAAGCTGCACCAGGTGCTGGCCAACGTCACGCAGATCCTCGCCATCGAGTACCTGCTGGCGGCCCAGGCTTTCGAATTCCTCAAGGAGCAGCGCTTCGGCGCGGGCACCGACAGTGCCTGGCGCCTGCTGCGTGAAGTGGTGCCGGCCTATGAGCAGGACCGCTGGCTGGCACCGGACATTGCGGCCGCCGCTGCATTGCTTCAGGACACGGCCCTGCTGCACCAGACAATTCCCCATTTGCACTGAAAAATAATTCAAAAGGAGCATGAATGTGACTGCGCTAAACCTGATTCCAGGCCAACTGAGCCTCGCCCAACTGCGGGCCATCTACCAGCAGCCGGTAACCCTCAGTCTGGATGACAGCGCCTCGGCCCAGATCGAAGCCAGTGTCGCCTGCGTGGAGCAGATTCTCGCCGAGAACCGCACCGCCTATGGCATCAACACCGGTTTCGGCCTGCTGGCCTCGACCCGCATCGCCAGCGAAGACCTGGAAAACCTCCAGCGTTCGCTGGTGCTGTCCCACGCCGCCGGCGTTGGTGAGCCGATCAGCGATGCGCTGGTGCGGCTGGTCATGGTGCTCAAGGTCAACAGCCTGAGCCGCGGGTTCTCCGGGATTCGTCGGCAAGTGATCGACGCGCTGATCGCGCTGATCAACGCCGAGGTGTACCCGCATATCCCACTCAAGGGTTCGGTCGGTGCTTCCGGCGATCTGGCGCCATTGGCGCATATGTCGCTGGTGCTGCTCGGCGAAGGCAAGGCGCGCTACAAGGGTGAATGGCTGGAGGCGACCGCCGCGCTGAAAGTCGCCGGCCTGACCCCGTTGACCCTGGCCGCCAAGGAAGGCCTGGCGCTGCTCAACGGCACCCAGGTGTCCACCGCGTATGCCCTGCGTGGCCTGTTCGAGGGTGAAGACCTGTTCGCCGGCGCGCTGGCGTGCGGTGCGCTCACCGTGGAAGCCGTGCTGGGTTCGCGCTCGCCGTTCGACGCGCGCATTCATGCCGCTCGTGGCCAGCGTGGGCAGATCGACTCGGCAGCGGCTTATCGCGACCTGCTGGGTGAAAGCAGCCAGGTCTCCCAGTCGCACCAGAACTGCGACAAGGTGCAAGACCCGTACTCCCTGCGTTGCCAGCCACAAGTCATGGGCGCGTGCCTGACCCAGTTCCGCCAGGCCGCCGAAGTGCTGGTGATCGAAGCCAACGCCGTGTCGGACAACCCCTTGGTATTTGCCGCTGAAGGCGATGTGATTTCCGGTGGTAACTTCCACGCTGAACCAGTGGCCATGGCCGCTGACAACATGGCGCTGGCCATCGCTGAAATCGGCTCGCTGAGCGAGCGGCGTATCTCGCTGATGATGGACAAGCACATGTCGCAACTGCCGCCGTTCCTGGTGGGCAACGGCGGGGTCAACTCCGGCTTCATGATCGCCCAGGTGACTGCCGCCGCACTCGCCAGCGAGAACAAGGCGCTGGCGCATCCGCACAGCGTGGATAGCCTGCCGACGTCCGCCAACCAGGAAGACCATGTGTCGATGGCCCCCGCAGCCGGCAAGCGCCTGTGGGAAATGGCCGAAAACACCCGTGGCATCCTCGCCGTGGAATGGCTGGCAGCCGCCCAAGGCCTGGACCTGCGTGAAGGCTTGAAAACCTCGCCGAAGCTGGAAAAAGCGCGTGGCATCCTGCGCGACAAAGTGGCGTTCTATGACAAGGACCGCTTCTTCGCCCCGGACATCATCGCCGCCACCGACCTGCTCGCCAGCCGCTGCCTGAATGAGCTGGTGCCAGCCAAGCTGTTGCCAAGTCTGTAACTGCTCGTTCCCACGCGCTGCGTGGGAATGCCGCCCTGGACGCTCTGCGTCTGCTATTAGAGCCGTGACGCGGAGCGTCATAGGATGCGTTCCCACGCAGGGCGTGGGAACGATCTTCTCTTCATAAGAATAATTAGGGACGAGAAATGCACCAGCAAGAAAAAGGTTTGAAACGCGGGCTATCAGCCCGACATATTCGCTTCATGGCACTGGGGTCGGCGATCGGCACCGGGCTGTTCTACGGCTCCGCCTCTGCCATCCAGATGGCGGGCCCCGCCGTGCTGCTGGCCTACCTGATCGGCGGCGCCGCGGTGTTCATGGTCATGCGCGCCCTCGGTGAAATGGCTGTGCACAACCCCGTGGCCGGCTCCTTCGGACAGTACGCCAGCACCTACCTGGGCCCCATGGCCGGTTTTATCCTCGGCTGGACCTACGCCTTTGAAATGATCATCGTCTGCCTCGCCGACGTCACCGCCTTCGGCATCTACATGGGCTTCTGGTTTCCCGAGGTTGCGCGCTGGGTCTGGGTGCTCGGCATCGTGTTTCTGATCGGCGGCCTGAACCTGTGCAACGTCAAAGTGTTTGGCGAGATGGAGTTCTGGCTGTCGTTGCTCAAGGTCGGCGCCATCGTGGCGATGATCCTCGGCGGCTTCGGCATCATGCTGTTCGGCATCCATTCGGCGGGCGAAACGCACGCCAGCGGGATCAGCAACCTGTGGGCCCACGGCGGTTTCATGCCCAACGGCATCGGCGGCCTGATCGCCTCGTTCGCGGTGGTGATGTTCGCGTTTGGCGGCATCGAAATCATCGGTATCACTGCCGGTGAAGCCAAGGACCCGCAGCGCGTGATCCCCAAGGCGATCAATGCCGTGCCGCTGCGCATCCTGTTGTTCTACGTGCTGACCTTGTTCGTGCTGATGGCGATCTACCCGTGGCCGCAGATCGGCAGCCAGGGCAGCCCGTTCGTGCAGATTTTCAGCAACCTGGGCATCGGTTCGGCGGCGACTATTCTCAATATCGTGGTGATCTCGGCGGCGGTGTCGGCGATCAACAGCGACATCTTCGGCGCCGGGCGCATGATGTACGGCCTGGCCCAGCAAGGGCAGGCGCCCAAGGGCTTTGCGCAATTGTCCAGGCACGGTGTGCCATGGATGACCGTGGTGGTGATGGGGGCGGCGCTGCTCGGCGGCGTGGTGCTCAACTACCTGATTCCCGAAAACGTGTTCCTGCTGATCGCCTCGATTGCCACCTTTGCCACCGTGTGGGTGTGGCTGATGATCCTGTTTACCCAAGTCGCCATGCGCCGCTCCATGACCCAGGAGCAGGTGGCCGACTTGAAATTCCCGGTACCGTTCTGGCCCTACGCGCCGGCCGCGGCCATCGTGTTCATGCTGTTCGTGTTTGGCGTGCTGGGTTATTTCCCGGACACCCAGGCAGCCTTGCTGGTCGGGGCGGTGTGGATCGTGTTGCTGGTCGTTGCCTACCTGCTGTGGGTCAAGCCCGCTGCCGGGCAGGCGGCCAAGGTCCATTACGACCCGGCTTTGTCTCATCGATAACTTAGGGAGGCGTTGATGAAAACGCTTTGGCAACACTGCCACGTCGCAACCATGGCCAGCGGCAAATACTCGATCATCGAGGATGCCGCCATGGTGACCGCCGATTCGCTCATTGAGTGGATCGGCCCCCGCAGCCAGGTGCCGAGCGCGGATTACGCGCAAGTGCATGACCTGCAAGGCGCGTGGGTCACCCCCGGGCTGATCGACTGCCACACCCATACCGTGTTCGGTGGCAATCGCAGCGGCGAGTTCGAGCAGCGCCTCCAAGGCGTGAGCTACGCCGAGATCGCGGCCCAGGGCGGCGGGATTGCCAGCACCGTGCGTGCCACGCGTGCTGCCAGCGAGGACGAGCTGTTTGCCAGCGCCGAAAAGCGCCTGCGCAGCCTGCTGCGCGATGGCGTCACCACGGTAGAGATCAAGTCCGGCTACGGGCTGGACCTGGTCAACGAACGCAAGATGCTGCGCGTGGCGCGGCGTCTCGGTGAAGCGCTGCCGGTCAGCGTGCGGGCCACGTGCCTGGCGGCTCATGCGTTGCCGCCGGAATACAAGGATCGCGCCGACGACTACATCGAACATATCTGCAGCGAGATGCTGCCGGCGTTGGCGGCGCAAGGGCTGGTGGATGCGGTCGACGCGTTCTGCGAATACCTGGCGTTTTCCCCGGCGCAGGTAGAGCGCGTGTTCAAGGTCGCCCAGCAACTCGGCCTGCCGGTGAAGCTGCACGCCGAGCAACTGTCCTCCTTGCATGGCTCCAGCCTGGCGGCGCGTTACCACGCGTTGTCGGCCGATCACCTGGAATTCATGACCGAGGAAGACGCCATCGCCATGTCCGCCTCCGGCACCGTCGCCGTGTTGCTGCCAGGGGCGTTCTACTTCCTGCGTGAAACCCAGTTGCCGCCGATGGAGGCGCTGCGCAAGCACGGTGTGAAAATCGCCATCGCCAGCGACCTCAACCCTGGCACCTCGCCGGCGTTGTCGGTGCGCCTGATGCTGAACATGGCCTGCACGCTGTTCCGCATGACCCCGGAAGAAGCCCTGGCCGGCGCCACCCAGCATGCGGCCACCGCCCTCGGGATGGGCGACACCCATGGCTCGCTGGAGGTGGGCAAAGTCGCCGATTTCGTCGCCTGGCAGATCGATCGTCCCGCTGACCTGGCCTACTGGCTGGGCGGCGAGTTGGATAAACGCGTCGTGCGCCATGGCGTCGACGTCACCGTATGAGGAGTGCTGCTGTGGATAAGGTTCTCAATTTCAAACAAGGCCGTGTGCCGCTGCTGATCAGCATGCCCCACGCCGGCCTGCGCCTGACGCCTGCGGTGGAAGCGGGCCTGATCCCCGAGGCGCAAAGCCTGCCGGACACCGACTGGCATATCCCTACGCTGTATGACTTTGCCGAGGAACTGGGCGCCAGCACCCTGTCGGCCGAGTACTCGCGATTTGTCATCGACTTGAACCGGCCTTCAGACGACAAACCCTTGTACGCCGGCGCCACTACCGGTCTGTACCCGGCGACCCTGTTCGATGGCGTGCCGTTGTTCCGCGAAGGCCTGGAGCCAAGCGAGGCCGAGCGTGCCAGCTATCTGCAGAAGATCTGGGGCCCGTATCACCGCGCCCTGCAAGAAGAACTGGCGCGGCTCAAGGCCGAGTTCGGCTACGCATTGCTGTTCGATGCGCACTCGATCCGTTCGGTGATCCCGCACCTGTTCGACGGCAAGCTGCCGGACTTCAACCTCGGCACCTTCAACGGCGCGGCCTGCGACCCTGAGCTGGCGAGCCGGTTGGAAGCCATCTGCGCCGCGCATCCGCAGTACACCCACGTGCTCAACGGGCGTTTCAAAGGCGGGCATATCACTCGGCACTACGGCGACCCGGCGCAGGATATCCACGCCGTGCAGCTGGAGTTGTGCCAGAGCGCCTATATGGAAGAGTTTGAGCCGTTCCGTTATCGGCCTGACCTGGCCGAGCCGACGCGGGTGGTATTGAAGCAGTTGCTGGAAGGGTTGTTGGCCTGGGGGCAGCAGCACTACCGGTAGTTTTCGCTGCTGCTGTAACAGCTTTCGCGAGCAAGCCCGCTCCCACACTTGACCGAGTTCCAACATGAGCGTGCGGTCTGAATGTGGGCGCGGGCTTGCTCGCGAAGGGGTCCTCACAGTCGCCCCAGTGCAACTGCCGGTCGCCCCAGTTCGTGTGGACAGTGTTCTCGCTGGGTAAGGTTGTGGGTACGGCGCACCAGACGCCACTCCCCACAATAAAGCTGCCGAGTGAGACCTCTTTCATGAAAAGACTGTTCACCCGTTACCTGTTGACGCTTACCGGCGCCGCGCTGCTCAGTGCGCACGCCATGGCGGCTGAACCCGCCTCGTGCAAAACCGTGCGCATGGGCGTGGTCAGCTGGACCGACGTGGTCGCCACCTCGGGCATGGCCGATGTGCTGCTCAATGGCCTGGGCTACGACAGCAAACAGACCAGCGCCGTGCAGCAGATCATCTTTGCCGGCATCCGTGACAAACGCCTGGATATCTTCCTCGGCTACTGGAAGCCGGCGATGGACAACAATATCGCGCCGTTCCTGGCCGCCAAGCAGGTCAAGGTCTTCGACACGCCCAGCCTGGCCGACGCCCAGGCTACCTTGGCCGTGCCGCAATACGTGGCCGATGCCGGCTTGAAAACCTTCGCCGATATTGCCCGCTTCAAGGACCAGCTCGGCGGCAAGCTCTATGGCATCGAGCCCGGCAGCGGCGCCAATACCGATATCCAGAAAATGATCGACACCAACCACTTCGGCCTGGGCGACTTCAAGCTGGTGGCCTCCGGTGAAGCCGGCATGCTCGCCGCCGTGCAGCGGGCGGTGAATCGCAAGGAGTTCGTGGTGTTTGTCGGCTGGACGCCGCACCCGATGAACATCAACATGAAAATGGCCTACCTCACCGGCAGCGAAGACGTGTTCGGCGCCAATGAGGGCCGTGCCACGGTGTCCACCGTCACCGCCCCGGATTTCGCCGAGCACTGCCCCAACGCCAACCACCTGCTGGAAAACCTGACCTTCACCGCCGCCCAGGAAAGCCAGTTGATGGTACCGATCATGGCGCGCCAGTCGCCGCAGGACGTGGCCAAGCAGTGGTTGCGCGACCATCCGGAGGACTTGCAGCGCTGGCTGGCCGGGGTGACTGCATTTGATGGCAGCGATGGCGTGGCGTCCGTACAAGCCACGCTGAAACCCTGAGCCGGGCTCGGTAGATCAAACAATACACAGCAAATGTGGGAGCGGGCCTGCTCGCGAATGCGATAGGCCAGTCAACTCATCAGGCGACTGATACACCGCATGCGCGAGCAAGTCCGCTCCCACAGGTGGATCTCCATTGTCAGGGATATTTGCGCATGTACCCGATTTCTCCGCAGATGGCAGCTTTTGTCGCCAGGACCGAGTCCTTCACCAGCGACGACTCCTCCCTGGCTGGGCTGCGCCAGAACTACGACCGCATGTGCCAGGCGTTCACCCCACCCGTGCCTGAGGGATTGACGGTCAAGGACGTCTCCCTCGGCGGCGTCGGTGTACGCAGCTACGTGCCGACGACGCCCACGCCGGCGCAGGGCTGGCCCTGTCTTCTATATATGCACGGCGGCGGCTGGGTGGTCGGCGGGCTGGATTCCCATGACTTCATCTGTTTCGAGCTGGCCAGCGCGTTGCAGGTGCTGGTGATCGCCATCGACTACCGCCTAGCGCCGGAACACCCGTTTCCGGCGGCCTATGAGGATTGCCGCGCGGTGTGGCAGGCGCTCCAGGCGGGGGCGGCACCGTTTGCCATCGACCCCCAACGCCTGGCGGTGATCGGCGACAGTGCCGGCGGCAACCTGGCGGCGGCGCTGTGCCTGGGTTTGCGCGACGACGGGCAGCCGTTGCCCCGGGCCCAGGTGTTGATCTACCCCGGCCTGGGTGGCCCGGCCGATTTGCCCTCGCGCCGCGATTGCATGGACGCGCCGCTGCTCAGCACCGCCGACACCGATTGCTACCTGGCACTTTACCTGCGCGGCGCGGGCAAGCCGTCGGCCTATGCGATGCCGCTGCTGGCCAGGGATTTCAGCGGCTTGCCCAAGGCACTGGTCGCCGTGGCCGAGTTCGACCCGCTGCGCGACGATGGCATGCTTTACGCCGAACGCCTGCAACAGTCAGGCGTGGCCGCCGTGCTGTACCCCGGCAAAGGCCTGGTCCATGGCTGTTTGCGCGCGCGTGGCCAGGTGCCGGAAGTCGACCGGCTGTACGGCTATCTGTTGGACTACCTCAGGAGCGAAGGGCTGACACAGGTCTAAGTGCTCAAGGACATGCTCATTGCACAATTCGGGTTTATAGTGCCAGACGGCAAAATAAAAGACGTCCCCCCAGGGATGAACCCGACCCCCTACGGAGCGCGCAATGCAGACTTGGTACCCGCAGATCAAACCCTACGCCCGGCACGATCTGGCCGTCGATGACACCCACACGCTGTACGTCGATGAAAGTGGCTCCCCCGAGGGCTTGCCCGTTGTCTTCATTCATGGCGGCCCCGGCGCCGGTTGCGACGCCCAGAGCCGCTGCTATTTTGACCCGAACCTGTACCGCATCGTCACCTTCGACCAGCGCGGCTGCGGGCGCTCCACGCCACGCGCCAGCCTGGAAAACAACACCACCTGGGACCTGGTCGCCGACCTCGAGCGCATCCGCGAACACCTGGGCATCGACAAATGGGTGCTGTTCGGCGGTTCCTGGGGGTCGACCCTGGCGCTGGCCTACGCGCAAACCCACCCCGAGCGTGTGCATGGCCTGATCGTGCGCGGCATCTTCCTGGCCCGCCCGCAGGATATCCACTGGTTCTACCAGGAGGGCGCGAGCCGCCTGTTCCCGGACTACTGGCAGGACTACATCGCGCCGATCCCGGCCGATGAGCGTCATGACATGATCACGGCCTACCACAAGCGCCTGACCGGCAACGACCAGATCGCCCAGATGCACGCGGCCAAGGCCTGGTCCGGCTGGGAAGGGCGCATGCTCGGCCTGTGCCCGAGCCCGCAGCATGTGGAGCGTTTTTCCGAGCCACAACGTGCGCTGTCGATTGCGCGCATCGAGTGCCACTACTTCACCAACAACTCCTTCCTGGAACCCAACCAGCTGATTCGCGACATGCACAAGATCGCCCATCTGCCTGGCGTAATCATTCATGGGCGCTACGATATGATCTGCCCGCTGGATAACGCCTGGGAGCTGCATCAGGCCTGGCCCAACAGCGAGCTGCAGGTGATCCGCGAGGCGGGCCATGCCGCGTCCGAGCCGGGTATTACCGATGCGCTGGTGCGTGCGACCGCCGAAATGGCACGCCGCCTGCTTGATCTGCCGCCAGAAGAAGCATGAAGGGCCTGTTGCAGCGGGTGCGTGGCGCCCGCGTCGAAGTAGACGGCGAAATCGTCGGGGCGATCGACCAGGGTTTGCTGGTGCTGGTGGCCGTCGAGCCGTCGGATACGCCCGAAAGTGCCGATAAGCTGCTGCACAAGCTGCTTAACTACCGTGTGTTCAGCGACGACGAGGGCAAGATGAACCTGTCGTTGAAGGACATCGGCGGTGGTTTGCTGCTGGTGTCGCAGTTCACGCTGGCGGCGGACACCAAAAGCGGGCTGCGGCCAAGCTTCTCCACGGCGGCACCGCCCGCCCTGGGAGCGGCGCTATTTGATCACTTGCTGTTACAAGCGCAACAATTGCATGGCAAGGTGGCGTCGGGGCGTTTTGGTGCCGATATGCAGGTGCATTTGGTCAATGATGGCCCTGTGACCTTCCTCTTACAGACATGAATGTATTAAAAACGACTTTAATGCCTAAAAACGCAGGGTTTCGCTACAAATACTTCGTTGTCCCTGATGCGTTGTCTCGCGGGCTACTAGATAATCGCGCGCTACGGGGATCAGCGTTGTTTGGTCCATTTTTGACTTAGGTAGAGACTTGTCCGATCGCCATTGGGGAATCATTTTGACCCAGGGGAGTCGGAACAATGCTCGCCAACCTGGCATATAGATAGCTGGCCGTTGGTTTTTTGATCTGTTTTCGGCGAGGGTTGCTCGTGATTGTTAGTCCCTGTAATGCACCAAAATTGTCTGCCAAACGGTTACGAAACGCACTGGTGACGGGCTCTGCCCTGTTTTGCCTGTTCGGCGCGGGTCAACTGTGGGCATTCAGTCTGGATGATGTGTCGGCCAAGGCAAAAGAGCTGGCCGGGCAGAAATACGAAGCTCCGCGCAGCAATCTGCCGAACGAATTCCGCGAAATGAAATTCGCTGACTACCAAAAGATTCGTTTCCGCAACGAAAAAGCCGAGTGGGCCGATCAGAACACCCCGTTCAAGCTGTCCTTCTATCACCAGGGTATGCATTTCGATACACCGGTGAAAATCAACGAAGTCACTGCCGACAGCGTCCAGGAAATCAAATACGACCCGACGCGCTTCGATTTCGGTGACGTCAAGTTTGATCCCAAGGCCACCGAACAGCTGGGTTATGCCGGTTTCCGCGTGCTGTACCCGATCAACAAGGGCGACAAGCAAGACGAAATCATGACCATGCTCGGCGCCAGCTACTTCCGCGTCGTGGGCAAGGACCAGGTCTACGGCCTGTCCGCCCGTGGCATGGCGATCGATACCGCGCTGCCGTCCGGTGAAGAATTCCCGCGTTTCACCGAGTTCTGGATCGAGCGCCCGAAGCCGGGTGACAAGCACCTGGTGATCTTCGCCCTGCTGGACTCGCCACGTGCCACCGGCGCCTACCGCTTGATCCTGCGTCCGGGCACCGACACCGTGGTCGACGTCAAATCCCAGATGTTCCTGCGCGACAAGGTCAGCAAGCTGGGCGTTGCCCCGTTGACCTCGATGTTCCTGTTCGGCGCCAACCAGCCGTCCAAGGTCCTCAACTACCGTCGCGAGCTGCACGATTCCAGCGGCCTGTCGATCCATGCCGGGAACGGCGAGTGGATCTGGCGCCCACTGAACAACCCTAAACACCTGTCGGTCAGCAACTTCACCGTCGAGAACCCGCGTGGGTTCGGCCTGCTGCAGCGTGGTCGCAACTTCAGCCACTACGAAGACCTGGACGACAACTACGACAAGCGCCCAAGCGCCTGGATCGAGCCTGAAGGCGACTGGGGCAAGGGTTCCGTCGACCTGGTAGAGATCCCGACCGCCGACGAGACCAACGACAACATCGTGGCGTTCTGGAGCCCGGCCGAATTGCCGGAAGTCGGCAAGCCGCTGGATGTTGCCTATCGCCTGCACTGGACGCTGGACGACGCCGCGTTCCACTCGCCGGACAGCGCCTGGGTCAAGCAGACCCTGCGTTCCACCGGTGATGTGAAGCAATCGAACCTGATCCGTCAGCCGGATGGCAGCGTTGCCTACCTGGTCGACTTCGAAGGTCCGTCCCTGAAAAAACTGCTGCCGGATGCCCCGGTGCGCAGCCAGGTGAGCGTGGGTGACAACGCTGAAATCGTGGAAAACAGCGTGCGTTACAACGAGCACACCAAAGGCTGGCGCCTGACCCTGCGCATGAAGATCAAGGACGCAGGCAAGCCGACCGAAATGCGCGCCGCACTGGTGCAAGACATCGTGCAGCCGGAGCCGGAGCAGGTTTCGACGCAAGTGCTCAAGGCGGACAAGGTCCTGGCCAAGCAGCACGAGAAACAGGCCAAGAAAGACGCGAAAGACAAGGAAGCCAAGCAGCCAGAAGCTGCCCCAGCCACGCCGGAGCCGATCAAGACCGAGCAAGTCCTGACCGAAACCTGGAGCTATCAGTTGCCTGCCGATGAGTAATTCTCAAGTCCAGCCAGAGACTCTCTCCGAGTATCTGGCGCATCTCCCGATGACCGCTGAGCAGCGCGCCGAACTGGCGGGCTGCACATCCTTCACCGAACTGCACGAGCGCTTGTCGTCGTCGACGTTCGATGCGCCGGTCGATGCCGCCCAGGCGTCGGTCGGCCGCCGGCTGACCCTGAACACGGCCGAAGAGCTGCAAGACGCCGAAATGCTCGCGCTCGACGCCAACGGTCGCGTGTGCCTCAAGGCCACGCCGCCGATTCGCCGTACCAAGGTCGTGCCTGAGCCATGGCGCACCAATATCCTGGTACGTGGCTGGCGGCGCCTGACCGGTCGCACCAACCCGCCGAAGCCGCCGAAAGACGAGCGTGTGTTGCCGGCTGCGCGCTGGCGCACCGTCGGTTCGATCCGCCGCTACATCCTGCTGGTGCTGATGCTCGGCCAGACCATCGTCGCCGGCTGGTACATGAAAGGCATCATGCCGTACCAGGGCTGGTCGCTGGTCGACTTCGACGAGATCCGCAACCAGACCCTGCTGCAAACCGCCACCCAGGTACTGCCTTACGCCCTGCAAACCAGCATCCTGATCATGTTCGGGATCTTGTTCTGCTGGGTTTCGGCCGGTTTCTGGACCGCGCTGATGGGCTTCCTGGAGTTGCTCACCGGCCACGACAAATACCGGATCTCCGGTAAAAGTGCCGGCGACGAGCCGATCCCGAAAGATGCGCGCACCGCGCTGGTGATGCCGATCTGCAACGAAGACGTGCCGCGTGTGTTTGCGGGGCTGCGCGCGACGTTCGAGTCGGTGGCCGCCACCGGTGACCTGGATCGCTTCGACTTCTTCGTGCTCAGCGACAGTAATGACGCCGACATCTGCATCGCCGAGCAGCAAGCCTGGCTCGACGTGTGCCGCGAAGCCGGCGGCTTCGGCAAGATCTTCTATCGTCGCCGTCGCCGTCGCGTCAAACGCAAGAGCGGTAACCTCGACGACTTCTGCCGTCGTTGGGGCGGTGACTACAAGTACATGGTGGTCCTCGACGCCGACAGTGTGATGAGCGGCGAATGCCTGACCAGCCTGGTCCGCCTGATGGAAGCCACGCCGGATGCCGGGATTATCCAGACCGCGCCGCGTGCGTCGGGCATGGACACCCTGTATGCACGCATGCAGCAGTTTGCCACCCGCGTCTACGGCCCGCTCTTCACTGCCGGCCTGCACTTCTGGCAGCTGGGTGAATCCCACTACTGGGGTCACAACGCAATCATCCGCATGAAGCCGTTTATCGAGCACTGCGCCCTCGCGCCGTTGCCGGGCAAGGGTGCGTTTGCCGGTGCGATTCTCTCCCACGACTTCGTCGAAGCCGCGCTGATGCGCCGTGCCGGCTGGGGCGTGTGGATTGCCTACGACCTGCCGGGCAGCTACGAAGAGTTGCCGCCGAACCTGCTCGACGAACTCAAGCGTGACCGTCGCTGGTGCCACGGCAACCTGATGAACTTCCGCCTGTTCCTCGTCAAAGGCATGCACCCGGTGCACCGCGCGGTGTTCCTGACCGGTGTGATGTCTTATCTGTCGGCGCCGTTGTGGTTCTTCTTCCTGGTGTTGTCCACCGCGTTGCTGGCGGTCAACACCCTGATGGAGCCGCAGTACTTCATGGCGCCACGCCAGTTGTACCCACTGTGGCCGCAATGGCACCCGGACAAGGCGGTGGCGCTGTTCTCCACCACCATCGTGCTGCTGTTCCTGCCCAAGTTGCTGAGCATCATCCTGATCTGGGCCAAGGGCGCGAAAGAGTTCGGCGGCAAGTTCAAGGTGACCTTGTCGATGCTGCTGGAGATGTTGTTCTCCATGCTGCTGGCCCCGGTGCGGATGATTTTCCACACGCGTTTCGTACTTGCCGCGTTCCTCGGCTGGGCCGCGACCTGGAATTCGCCGCAGCGTGACGACGACTCCACCCCCTGGAGCGAAGCGGTCAAGCGCCACGGCCCGCAAACCGTGCTCGGCTTCCTGTGGGCGCTGCTGGTGGTGTGGTTGAACCCGAGCTTCCTGTGGTGGCTGATCCCGATCGTCGGTTCGCTGATGCTGTCGATCCCGGTGTCGGTGATTTCCAGCCGGGTCAAGCTGGGCCTCAAGTCGCGTGACGAGAGCCTGTTCCTGATCCCTGAGGAATACAATCCGCCGCAAGCCCTGCTGTCGACCGAGAAGTACACCCACGAAAACCGTTGGCACGCACTCAACGATGGCTTCGTGCGTTCGGTGGTCGACCCGCAGCAGAACGCCCTGGCCTGCGCCCTGGCGACCTCGCGGCACCGTGAAGCGGAGCCGATCGAGTACGTGCGTGTCGAGCGTGTGCGTCATGCGTTGAAAGTCGGCCCTGCCGGCCTCAACAATGCCGAGCGCCTGGCCTTGCTCAGTGATCCGGTAGCCCTGGCCCGCCTGCACGAGCAGGTTTGGAGCGAAGGGCATCCCGAGTGGCTCGCCGCCTGGCGTGACTCGATCAAGGCCGATCCGCACGCGCCGTTGCTGCCGCTGCAACCGCTGTCGTCCCAGGCCCAACCGGCCTGATTCAGACGCCCCCGAGGGTTCTCCTCGGGGGTGTTCGAGACGCGTGTCCTACAGCGTTTCGACCCTCTTCCGTATCTCTCTAACTCCTTGTTATTTCGAAACAAAAGACCCTCGTCCGAGGCGTATTGCCGTGCGCGCGGCTGGGTTAGCATCGCCCCGAATTTGACGTAGTCACAGGGGGATTCATGAGTAAACGGTATTGTTCGGCACTGCTGATAGTCGCTGTCACGTGGCTGCACATCGGCCTGGTCCAGGCCGGGGCCATTGATGACGCCGTTCGGCGCGGCGTGCTCAAGGTGGGCACCACGCCCACTTACGTTCCGTTTGAAATGACCGACAAACAGGGGCATATCGTCGGCTTTGAAATCGACCTGCTCAAGGTGATGAGCCAGGCCCTGGGGGTGGAGCTGGAGCTGGTCAGCGTGCCCTATACGGAGCTGATGCCGGGGTTGCTGGCGAAGAAGTTCGACCTGATCGGCAGCGGCATGACGGTCACCCAGGAGCGCAACCTGAAGCTGAATTTCAGCGACTCTTTCATCGTGGTCGGCCAGTCCGTGCTGCTGCACCCCAGCCTGCTCGGCAAGGTCGGCAGCGTTGAAGACCTCGACGACGCCAGCTACCGCATCGCCACCACCGAAGGCACCACCGGCGAGGCGGCGGCGCAACGCTTTCTCGGCGCGGCGCGATTAAGCAGTTTTGCCACGCCGGAGGAGGGTGTGCATCAGGTGGTGACCGGTGCGGCCGATGCCTTTATCCATGATGCGCCCTACAACCTGATCGCCCTGGGACGTCCGGAAAACAGCGCGCTGCTGGCCCTGGAACAGCCGTTCACCTTCGAGCCACTGGCGTTTGGAGTAAAAAAGGGCGATTTCGACAGCCTCAACTGGATCAACCATTTCCTCAATCAGATCGCCCAGGACGGCACCTATGATCGCTTGCACGACAAGTGGTTTAAAGACACAGCCTGGTTGAAGGAAATCCACTGAAAGTCATAACTTCTTACACATCAATCCGTTGGCGCTTTGCCGTGTGCATGCGTCTAGTCCTGCGCTTGGCTGCACCGTTGTGGGGCCTTTGCGACATACGCCGATAACAATTACCCGTGAAACCTTTGTGACGGGCATCGAGTGGGTTAGGATCGCACCCCGAAATGGTGCAGCCCGTTTGCGCGCCGACCTCATAAGAAACGTTCAGGGGACTTGATGATGAAAAAGTATCTTTCGATGCTGCTGCTCGGCGTCACGGCGCTGGTTGCCGCCACTGCGGCCCAGGCCGGCGCCATCGACGATGCGGTCAAGCGCGGCACGCTGAAAGTCGGCATGGACCCGACCTACATGCCGTTCGAAATGACCGACAAGCGTGGCGAGATCATCGGCTTCGAAGTCGACATCCTCAAGGCCCTGGCCAAGTCCATGGGCGTCAAGCTGGAGCTGGTCTCCACCGGTTATGACGGGATCATCCCGGCGTTCCTGACCGGCAAGTTCGACATGATCGGCAGCGGCATGACCCTGACCCAGGAGCGCAACCTGCGCCTGAACTTCAGCGAACCCTTCATCGTCGTCGGCCAGACCCTGCTGATTCGCAAGGACCTGGAAGGCACCATCAAGTCCTACAAGGACTTGAACGACGAGAAATACCGCCTGACCTCCAAGCTCGGCACCACCGGTGAGATGGTCGCCAAGAAGCTGATCTCCAAGGCCAAGTACCACGGCTATGACAACGAGCAGGAAGGCGTGCTGGACGTGGTCAACGGCAAGGCCGATGCCTTTGTGTATGACGCCCCCTACAACGTGGTTGCCGAGAAAAAAGTCGGTAACGGCAAGCTGGTGTTCCTGGAAGAACCCTTCACCTTCGAACCGTTGGCGTTTGGCCTGAAAAAGGGTGACTACGACAGCATCAACTACATCAACAACTTCCTGCACCAGATCCGCAACGACGGCACCTACGATCGTATCCATGACAAGTGGTTCAAGAGCTCCGAGTGGCTCAAGGACATGGAATAAGTTCGGCTGAATACCGAGTCGCGTCCTTCGCGAGCAAGCCCGCTCCCACATTTTTGACCGCATTCTCAAGTTGGAACTCGGTCAAGTGTGGGAGCGGGCTTGCTCGCGAAAGCGGCCTGACAGGCGACATCAATCCCGGAACCTGAAATGAAACAGAAAAAAGCCCAATGGCCCTGGCACCTGCTGACCGTGGTCGTGCTGGTCGGCCTGGCCGGCGCCTTGTACTACGCCACGTCGTTGATGTCCTACGAATGGCGCTGGAACCGCGTACCGCAGTACTTCGCCTATCAGGCCGAAACGTCGCAGCGTGCCGCCGATATCTCCACCGTGGTCGAGTTGGTGCGCAAAGGCGATGTGGCCGAAGTGACCCTGCGCAACGATGCCGGCGTGGAGCAGAAGCTCAGCGTGGCCGACAACAGCCTGCAAGTGGCGCGCGGTGACGATGTGGCCGAGGGCGATGTGGTCGGTGTGACCCGGCATTGGGCGTTGGGGCCACTGATGTGGGGCTTGTGGACCACGTTGTGGCTGTCGGTGGTGTCCGGCATTCTCGGTTTGGCGATTGGATTGGCGACCGGGTTGTGCCGTCTGTCCACTAATCCGACCTTGCGCGATCTATCGACGATCTACGTCGAACTGGTGCGTGGTACGCCGCTGTTGGTGCAGATCTTCATTTTCTATTTCTTTATCGGCACGGTGCTCAACCTGTCCCGCGAGTTTGCCGGGATCGCCGCATTGTCGCTGTTCACCGGTGCCTATGTGGCCGAGATTGTTCGTGCCGGCGTGCAGTCCATCACCCGTGGCCAGAACGAAGCCGCGCGGTCCCTGGGCCTGAGTGCCAGCCAGTCGATGCGCCACGTGGTGCTGCCGCAGGCATTCAAGCGCGTGCTGCCGCCGCTGGCCGGGCAATTTATCAGCCTGGTGAAAGACACCTCGCTGGTGTCGGTGATCGCGATTACCGAACTGCTCAAGAGTGGCCGCGAGGTGATCACCACCTCGTTCTCGCCGTTTGAAATCCTGTTCTGCGTGGCAGGCCTGTACCTGCTGATCAACCTGCCGCTGTCGAAAATGGCCAGCCGGCTTGAGCGGAGGCTCGCGCAAAGTGATTGAAGTCCGCGATCTGGTAAAAGTCTTCGACACCCGTGGCCATGTGGTGCGCGCGGTGGATAACGTCACCACTCAAGTCGCCAAGGGCGAAGTGCTGGTGGTCATTGGCCCGTCGGGTTCCGGCAAGTCGACGTTCCTGCGCTGCCTCAACGGCCTGGAGGAATTCGATTCGGGTTCGGTGAGCATCGACGGCCTGCAACTGGCTGACCCGAAGACCGACGTGAACGCCTATCGCCGTGAAGTCGGCATGGTGTTCCAGCATTTCAACCTGTTCCCGCACATGACCGTGCTGGAAAACCTGTGCCTGGCGCAAAAAGTCGTGCGCAAGCGCGGCAAGCAGGAGCGTGAGGCCAAGGCCCTGGCGCTGCTGGAAAAGGTCGGTATTGCGCAGAAAGCCAACGAGTTCCCGTCGCGACTGTCCGGCGGCCAGCAACAGCGCGTGGCGATTGCCCGGGCGCTGGCGATGGAACCCAAGGTGATGCTGTTCGACGAACCGACCTCGGCGCTCGACCCGGAAATGGTCGGCGAAGTGCTGGACGTCATGAAGACCCTGGCCCTGGAAGGCATGACCATGGTCTGCGTGACCCACGAAATGGGCTTTGCCCGCGAAGTGGCGGACCGGGTGCTGTTCTTCGATCACGGTAAATTGCTCGAAGACGCGGCCCCGGCCGAGTTCTTCGACGCGCCGAAAGACCCACGGGCCCAGGCATTCCTACGTCAGGTCCTGTAACGCGCGAGGGGCGCTCAGACTTTGAACCGCCCCACGCACTGTTGCAGATCCGTTCCCAGCCGCGCCAGCTCAAGACTCGCCGCCGCCGTCTGCTCACTGGCGGTGGCGGTCTGTTCCGAGGCGTCGCGGACTTTCAAGACGCTGCGATTGATCTCCTCGGCGACTGCACTTTGCTCTTCGGCGGCTGCGGCAATCTGCGGGTTCATCTCCTGAATGACTGCCACGGTGCGGGCGATCTCGGTCAGGGCATCCCCGGCGTTGCGCGTCAGGGTGACGCTGTTGTCGGTCAGGGTGCGGCTGTAGTCCATGATGTCGGCCACTTGTTGCGTGCCGCTGTGCAAGCCCCCGATCAGCCCCTCGATTTCCTCGGCAGACTGTTGGGTCCGCTGCGCCAGGCTGCGGACCTCATCGGCAACCACCGCAAAGCCTCGGCCAGCTTCGCCTGCGCGTGCGGCTTCTATCGCGGCGTTGAGCGCCAGCAGGTTGGTCTGCTGTGACACGGACTTGATCACCTCCAGCACGCTGCCGATCTTCTGACTCTCGTGTTGCAGCGCCAGCATGGCCTGGCTCGAGCGCGCCATCTCATGGGCCAGGTGTTCAATCTGCGCGACGGCATCCGTCACCACCTGATCGCCCAATTCCGCTTGTTGATTGGCTTCGGCCGCGGCGATGGACGCCTGCTCGGCGTGGCGCGCCACCTCCTGGGCAGTGGCCAGCATCTGGTTCATGGCTGTCGCGACCTGCTCGGTTTCATCGCGCTGATGACTGACCCCGGCGCGGGTTTGCACGGTGATGGCCGCCAGCTCCTCGGCTGCACTGGCGATTTGCCGGGCGTTATCGCTGATATTGCCAATCAGCCCGCGCAGGTTCAGGGTCATTTGCGCCATGCTGCGTTGCAACTGGCCCAGTTCGTCCCGGCGCCTGGTCTGTATGTCGTGGCTCAGGTCGCCCTCGGCAATGCGATGGGCGACGTCCAGTGCCTTGCGCAGCGGCTTGACGATTTGCCCGGCAATCACCCAGGCGGCCAGGACACCGAGAAGCAACGCCGCAGCGGTAACCCCCAGCATCTGGGTGCGGGCTTGCTCGGCCTCACTGTCGCGCCTGTGGGTCTGGTCCTGGCTCAATAGGTCGCTCTGCGCGAGCAGTTGATCCAGCTGTTGCTCCAGTTGGGTTTGGGTATTTTCCGTGGTCAGTTGGGTGTCCTTGAGACGCGTGAGGTAAGTGCGGGTGCCGAGCACGGTATTTTTCAGCAGGTTGCCGTCCACCGGCAGTTTCGCCACGGCGGCCTGGGCGGTTTCCAGGCTGCGCTCTGCGTCACCGATCGCCTGCGCGTAGGCCTCCAGCGAACTGGCGGCCCACGCGGGGCTCTGCGCGCGATCTTCGGCCTGCTCGATGGCCTGGCGCAGGTCTTCGATGGCATCCAGGGCCTTTGCGTCCTCCTGGTCAGGCAGGTCGCTGGCCAGTTGTGCCAGGACGTCGCCGGTTCGCGATGAGCTTTGTTTCAGCTGTTCACGGGCGCCCTCGCGTTTTTCAACCAGCAGGGGCACGTCCTTGAGTGTGGTTTTGAACGACGCTGAAATGCGCGTCATTTCCTGCAGGTATTCGATGGGTTTGGGTATTTTCAGTCGGCCGGAAAGCTCCACCAGAAGCTCGTCGACTTTGCCCATGCTGACACTCAATTTATTCAGGCTGTTGGTATCGTCGAGGGTGCGATAAACAATTCTGTCGGCGCGCAGTTCCTCGCCAGTCACCGCCAGTTGCGCAAGTATCGTCAGCGTTTGTGATCGATAGAGCGAGGCGGCCAGGGCCTGCCAGCCGGTGACGGCAATCACCAGGCTCAGGGCCAGGACCAGCGAGAATCCCAGGACCAGCTTGAGGGTGACGCTGGCGTCACCCAACAGGTGCGTCATTCGAGCAAACATGATGACCCCTCCGACAAGAGAACAACGGGCGTTCTTGAGGTGCGCAAGCACATTGAACTGACTGAACGCTAGTTCTCGGGGCGCGACGGCGGGGCTGATAAGTGCGTAGGAAATTTCACAGGGTATGCGCGGCGACCCAGGACAGGTCGCCACGCGGGGCGGGCATCAGACGCGGAAGCGGCTGACCAGCGCTTGCAGGTGCGTGCCCAGGCGCGCCAGTTCGGTGCTCGACGCAGCGGTTTCTTCGCTGGCCGCAGCGGTCTGTTCCGAGATGTCGCGCACATTGAGCACGCTGCGGTTGATCTCTTCGGCCACGGCGCTTTGCTGCTCGGCGGCGGTGGCGATCTGCGAGTTCATCGCCTGGATGGTCGATACCGTGCGGGTGATGCTGCCCAGGGCGCTGCCGGCCCGGCGGGTCAGCTCGACGCTGCTGTCGGTGAGGCCTCGGCTGTTGTCCATGATGTTCGCTACCTGCTGGGTGCCGCTTTGCAGGCCGACAATCAGCTCCTCGATCTCCTCGGTGGACTTCTGGGTGCGCTGGGCCAGGCTGCGCACTTCATCGGCCACTACCGCAAAGCCGCGGCCGGCTTCACCAGCCCGCGCGGCCTCGATCGCCGCGTTGAGGGCCAGCAGGTTGGTTTGCTGGGCCACGGACTTGATCACATCAAGCACGCTGCCGATCTTGTCGCTTTCACGCTGCAGATGGCCCATGGCCTCGGTGGAGTTACCGACCTCGGTGGCCAGGCGTTCGATCTGGGCGATGGCTTCGCCGACGACCTTGTCGCCTTCACGGGCTTGCTGGTCGGCGGCTACAGCGGCCTCAGAAGCTTCCTCGGCGTTGCGCGCCACTTCCTGCACCGTGGCAGCCATTTCATTCATGGCGGTGGCCACTTGGTCGGTCTCGACTTTCTGGCTGTTGACGCCGGCGCTGGTCTGTTCCGTCACGGCCGACAACTGCTCGGCGGCGCTGGCGATCTGGGTGACGCCGTCGCTGATACCGCCGATCAGTTCGCGCAGGCCTACGCTCATGCTTTGCATGGCGCGTTGCAGCTGGCCCAGCTCGTCCTTGCGCAGGGAAGTGAGGTTGTGGCTCAGGTCGCCGGAGGCTACGCGCTCGGCGACTTTGAGGGTCTGGTTCAGCGGAATGACGATCTGGCGCGTGATGGCCCAGGCCGCGACGACGCCGAAGATCAGCGCCAGTGCGGTGGCCAGCAGCAACAACTGTTTGGCTTGCGCTGCGTCGGTATCGCGCACCACTGTCTGGGAAGCCGTGAGTTTTTCGCTATGACCCAGCAGCACATCGCCCTGGGTGTTCATGATTGCCAGGGCCGCAGCACTGGCGACCTGGGAGTCTCGGTACTGGCTGACGGCCGCGCGGTAGGCTTGCAGCGAAACGCTGGCCTCTTGCAGGTTGGCCTGGAACTCGGCCGGCAGTTGGCCTTCGAGTTCGGTGATTTTCTTCAGGGCGTTGTCGATGGCATCCAGCGCCGGCTGTTCGGCTTCGACTTTGCCGCTGTAGGTGTAGCCGCGCACCTGGAAGCGTGATTGCTGGATCAGCTTGCTCAGGTCGACCACACGATTGAACTGGGTGACGCTGTCCCCTTGCAGCAGGTTTTTTTCGACTTCGTTGATCTTGGCGACGGCGTTGTCGGCGGTGTCGCCGAGTTTGCTGCGAGCCCCTTCACGCTTTAGGCCGGCCTGGACCATCGCGCCGAAGGCTTTTTTGTATTGGTTCAAGGCGTCCAGTTGTTGCTCGACCAGGGCCTTGTCGTCGGGTTGCTCGATCAGGGACTCGGCAGTTTTCAAGCCGTTTTCCAGCTGTGTGATCAGGTCATTGACCGCGCCGGTGCCCTGTTCGCCACGGCGGGTTTCGAAGTCCAGGCGCGCCAGGCGCAGGTCTTTGGTCAGCCCGGTGAGGCTGGAGATGAAGCCCAGCTTGTCACCACGGCTGATCACCTCGCCCAGCCCGGTCCAGCCGGTGAACGTGATCAACAGGGTCAGGATCAACACCAGGCCAAAACCTATGCCCAGCTTGCGGTTGACGCTCACATTCCCCAGCTTTTCGGCTAACCAACGATACATGCTGCGATCTCCCCTGGAACAAGGCTTGGACTTATCCAGGGGTTATCGGCAGAGCGGGAAGATTCTGTAGGAGGAAGGGGTTGTGGCGGGCTTGCTCCGTGTTGGACTGTGCAGCAGGGCCAATCCAGTAGAGTGCGGTGGGTCAGGTGTTTATGAGTGGTGGGTTTGGGGCCGCTTCGCAGCCCAACGCGGGGCAAGCCCGCTCACCACAAAAAGCCTGCCAGCCATAAAAATTTCACCTGTCTCAGCTGGCAGGTTTGCCAGATCGCCCCTGAAACACCTTCATCCGCAACAAGTGGGGGATCAGAACAAGCGGGCGAGCAGGGCGGTTACGGCGGTTTCGACCCGCAGGATGCGCGCGCCCAGCTGGACTGGCTGCATTCCGGCCTTGCTCAGCAGGTCCACTTCATAGGGGATCCAGCCACCTTCCGGGCCAATGGCCAGGGTCACCGGTGTATCCAGCCCGCGCGGGCACGCCGGGAAATCGCCCGGATGGCCGATCAGGCCCAGGGTGCCCTCGGTCATGGCCGGCAGGCGGTCTTCGACGAAGGGTTTGAAGCGCTTCTCGATGATGATCTCGGGCAGCACGGTGTCGCGCGCCTGTTCAAGGCCGAGGATCAGTTGCTCGCGGATCGCCTCGGGTTCCAGGAACGGGGTTTGCCAGAAACTCTTTTCGACCCGATAGCTGTTGACCAGCACCACCTTGGGTACGCCCATGGCCGCCACGGTCTGCAGCACCCGACGCAGCATCTTCGGGCGCGGCAGGGCCAGCAGCAGGGTCAGCGGCAGTTTGGCCGGGGGCGGCAGGTCGAAGCTCACTTGCAGCTCGGCTTCGTGTGCTTCAAGGCGTTGCAGTTGCGCATTGCCCATCAGCCCGCCAATGCGGCCGACACGCAAGTTGTCGCCGACCGCCGCGCGGTGGACGTCCTGCATATGCACCAGGCGCCGATCACGCAAGATGACGCGGTCGGCCGCGATGAAGTCGGCCTCTTCGAGCAGCAGCAGGTTCACGGCTGGGTCGCTGGCGGCTGGTCGTCGTCGGCGGGTTGGTCATCCGGATGTTCGCCGCGCTTGCTGATCAGGGCGCTGAACAGGATGCCGATCTCGAACAGCATCCACATCGGCACGGCGAGCAGGGTCTGGGAGAAAATGTCCGGCGGCGTGAGGATCATGCCGACCACGAAGCAGCCGATGATCACGTACGGGCGGATTTTCTTCAGGTACTTCACGTCGACCACGCCGATCCACACCAGCAGCACCACCGCCACCGGGATTTCGAAGGCCACGCCGAAGGCGAAGAACAGCGTCATCACGAAGTCGAGGTAGCTGGTGATGTCGGTCATCATCTCCACGCCGGCCGGGGTGGCGGCAGCGAAGAACTTGAAGATCAGCGGGAACACCAGGAAGTAGGCGAACGCCATGCCGGTGTAGAACAGCAGGATGCTCGACACCAGCAGCGGCACGGCGATGCGTTTCTCATGCTTGTACAGCCCCGGCGCGATAAAGCCCCAGATCTGGTGCAGGATCACCGGGATGGCCAGGAACAGCGAGACCATCATGGTCAGCTTCAGCGGCGTGAGGAACGGCGACGATACGTCGGTGGCGATCATCGTCGCGCCGGCCGGCAGGTACTGGCGCAAGGGCGTGGAGACGAAGGTGTAGATCTGCTGGGTGAAGGCGAACAGCCCGGCAAAGATGATGAAGATGGCCGCTACGCAACGCAGCAGGCGGGTACGCAACTCGGTGAGGTGCGAGACCAGCGGCATGTGCTGGTCGTTTTCCGGTTTATCAGCGCTCATGGGGCTCGCGGCGGCAATGTAGGGTCATGGGGAGCGGGCGACGCAACGGGCGTCGGCGCTGGCTCTGTCGGGGCGGGAACGCTCGGTGCCGGGGTCGGTTCCACCACGGGTGCAGGCTCGGCCGCGGCGGGCGGCGCGATACTGTGTTCCACCACAGGCTCCGCCGGTTTGGCGGGTTCCTGCACCGGAGACAGGATTTTGCGCGCTTCCTGCTCCAACGACAGGATATGTTCGTTGTGCAGCTGGCGCCGGATTTCGTCGGCGCCGATTTCCCGTTCAACTTCCTGTTTGATGGCGTTGAAACTGCGTTTCAGGCGCCCGATCCACAGGCCCGCCGTGCGTGCGGCACCGGGCAGGCGTTCCGGCCCGAGTACCAGCAAGGCAACCAGGCCGACGAGGAGCAGTTCAGAGAAGCTGATACCAAACATTAGTCAGTGCTCACGAGTCTTTGCGGGTCGGCTCTTCGACTTTTTCAGCCTGCACGTCGAAGGTACGACGCTCGGTGATCGGCTGGGTGGCCTGTGGGTGCACAGGCTGGGCCGGAGGCACCGGGTTGACGACCGGGTCGGCCGGCTTCTCATCGTCGTTCATGGCTTTGCGAAAGCCCTTGATCGACTCGCCCACGTCGGTGCCGAGGTTTTTCAGTTTCTTGGTGCCGAACACCAGTACCACCACCACCAGAATGACGATCCAGTGTTTCCAGTCAAAAATGCCCATGCTGCAATTCCTCTGTAAAAGTTATTCAGGCGGACGGGCGCGAGGCCTTTTCGGCATGCCCGGACAAGCCGAAGCGACGGTCCAGTTCATCCAGCACTGCCTGTGGATGCTGCCCCAGTTGGGCGAGCATGACCAGGCTGTGGAACCACAAGTCGGCGGTTTCGTAGATCACATCACTGCAGTCGCCACTGACCTGGGCGTCCTTGGCGGCGATGATGGTCTCGATGGATTCTTCGCCGAGTTTTTCCAGAATCTTGTTCAAGCCCTTGTGGTACAGGCTGGCGACATAGGAGCTGTCGGCATCCGCGCCTTTGCGGTCTTCCAGCACCTGGGCCACACGGTTCAGGGTATCGCTCATGTTCAGTGTCCTGCGGAGTAGATGGCGTGCGGGTCTTTGAGCACCGGCTCGACAACCTTCCATTCGCCGTTCTCGAACACGCGATAGAAGCAGCTGTGACGGCCGGTGTGGCAGGCGATGTCGCCGATCTGCTCGACCATCAGGATCACCACGTCGGCGTCGCAGTCGATGCGCATCTCGTGCAGGGTCTGCACATGCCCGGACTCTTCGCCCTTGCGCCACAGTTTGCCACGTGAGCGTGACCAGTAGATGGCACGCTGCTCAGCGGCAGTCAGGCTCAGCGCCTCGCGGTTCATCCAGGCCATCATCAGGACGCGCCCGGTCTTGTAGTCCTGGGCAATGGCCGGCACCAGGCCGTCACTGTCCCACTTGATCTCGTCCAGCCAGTCTTTCATGTTCGGCTCCGGCAATTTGCGACAGTGTATAACCGGATTGGCTATCGACGCACGATCAGATAAACACCCACGGCGACCATGATGCCGGCCGGCCAGTGGCCTAATTGGTTCAGCGGCCCGCCGATGGCCAGCATCACGCCACCCACCAGGTGCGCCGCGCCGAGCAGGCGCAGGAACCAGTCGTCCTTGCGCTTCTGCCATGGCGGCGCCGGGTCCTTGGCATGGGGCTGGGACATGCGCTCCAGCAGGTCGCGGGTCATGTTGGCCAGGTGCGGCAGCTGTTCCATCTGGCTGTGCAGGTTGCCCAGCAGGGTTTTCGGGCTGACGCGCTCGCGCATCCAGCGTTCGAGGAACGGCTGCGCGGTGTTCCACAAGTCGAGGTCCGGGTAGAGCTGGCGGCCCAGGCCTTCGATGTTCAGCAAGGTCTTCTGCAGCAGCACCAGTTGCGGCTGCACTTCCATATTGAAGCGGCGCGCGGTCTGGAACAGGCGCATCAGCACCTGGCCGAAGGAAATATCTTTTAATGGTTTTTCGAAGATCGGCTCGCACACGGTGCGGATCGCTGCTTCGAATTCATTCAGCTTGGTTTCTGCCGGCACCCAGCCTGAGTCGATGTGCAACTGCGCCACACGGCGGTAGTCACGCTTGAAGAAGGCGAAAAGGTTGCGCGCCAGGTAGTCCTGGTCTTCCGGGGTCAGGCTGCCGACGATGCCGCAGTCGATCGCAATGTATTGCGGGCTCCACGGGTTGACGGTGCTGACGAAGATGTTGCCCGGGTGCATGTCGGCGTGGAAGAAGCTGTCGCGGAACACCTGGGTGAAGAAGATCTCCACGCCGCGCTCGGCGAGCATCTTCATGTCGGTACGCTGGTCGGCGAGGGTGGCGAGGTCAGTGACCTGCACGCCGTAGATGCGCTCCATCACCAGCACTTTCGGGCGGCACCAGTCCCAATACACTTGTGGCACATAGAGCAACGGCGAGCCTTCGAAGTTGCGTTTGAGCTGGCTGGCGTTGGCCGCCTCGCGCAACAGGTCGAGTTCGTCGTAGATGGTTTTTTCGTAGTCGGCGACCACGTCCACCGGGTGCAGCAGGCGTGCATCCGCCGAGAAACGCTCGGCGGCGCGGGCGAGGATGAACAGCCACGCCAGGTCCTGGCCGATGATCGGCTTGAGGCCCGGACGAATTACCTTCACCACCACTTCTTCGCCGGTCTTGAGCTGCGCCGCGTGCACCTGCGCCACCGAGGCCGAAGCCAGGGGCTCGATGTCGAAGCGGCTGAACACCTCGCTGATCTTCTTGCCCAACTGGTCTTCGATGAGCTTCATCGACTGCTGGGAATCAAACGGCGGTACGCGGTCCTGCAACAGCATCAGTTCGTCGGCGATGTCTTCCGGCAGCAGGTCGCGGCGGGTCGACAGGATCTGCCCGAACTTGATGAAGATCGGCCCCAGGTCCTGCAGCGCCAGGCGCAGGCGCGCGCCACGGCTCAGCTCCAGCTGTTTGCGCGGGAACCAGCGCCACGGCAGCACATAGCGCACCGCGAGCAGGAACCAGGGCAGAGGCAGGGCGAACAGCAGGTCATCGAGGCGGTAGCGGATTACGACGCGCTGGATACGAAACAAACGGCGGACGGCGAGCAGCTTCATGCGTTATCGCTTGGATCAAGGGAACGGCTCAGGCGCTCGAAGCGGGCCTCGAGGCGTTCCAGGTCGATTTTGGCCTTGTCGAGTTCACGAAAGCGCGCTTGCGCTTCCCGTTCTCCGACCAGGGTGCGCGATTCTTCGCTCAGGTATTCGGCGAGGTTCTGATTGAGGCTGGCGAACCCCTGCTGGTACCAGCGCGAGCGGCTGCGCAGGTGTCCGCTGATCAGTTGGGTGGCCACGGGGCCGATCCAGCGGGACAGCTCGTATTCCCAATCCAGCTCCAGGTCCTGCAGCACGGCGGCCAGGTCCATCAGCACCGCGCTGTCGCCTTCCAGCTCCACTTCGGGGCTGTGCAGGATGGCGGTCTTGTTGCGACTGAGCGCCAGGTGCAACAGGCTCGAGGCCGGCGCACGCAGGGTGCAGTCGGCCTCGGCGGCCCATTGGGTCGCGAGCAGCAGGCCTTCATCGCTGGGCAGGATAAACAGCTGCAAGGCGGGGCTGCGGCAGTCGACGGCAATCACCTTGCCGTTCAAGTGCGCCAGCCGCGCCAGGGCGGTGCTGTCCAGGCGCAGCACACGGTTGAGGCCGTGCTCTACGCTGGCGAGGAGGCCCGCGAACAACATCAGGGCTTGATGCCGCGGTGCAGGGCGACGATGCCCGAGGTCATGTTGTGGTAGGTCACACGGTCGAAGCCGGCCTCTACCATCATCGACTTCAGGGTTTCCTGGTCGGGGTGCATGCGGATCGATTCGGCCAGGTAGCGGTAGCTCTCGGCGTCATTGGTGATCAGCTTGCCCATCAGCGGCATGAAGGCGAACGAGTAGGTGTCGTAGACCTTGGACATCAGCGCATTGGTCGGTTTGGAGAACTCCAGGACCAACAGGCGGCCGCCCGGCTTGAGGACGCGCAGCATCGAGCGGATCGCGTCTTCCTTGTGGGTCACGTTGCGCAGGCCGAAGGCGATGGTCACGCAGTCGAAATGGTTGTCGGGGAATGGCAGTTTTTCCGCATCGGCCTGGACGAATTCGATATTGCCGGCCACGCCCTTGTCGAGCAGGCGGTCACGGCCGACCTTGAGCATCGAACCGTTGATGTCCGCCAGGACCACCTGGCCGGTCGGGCCAACCAGCTTGGAGAACTTGGCTGCCAGGTCGCCCGTGCCGCCGGCGATATCCAGCACGCGGTTGCCGGCGCGAACACCCGACAGCTCGATGGTGAAGCGTTTCCACAGGCGGTGCATACCGCCGGAGAGCACGTCGTTCATCAGGTCGTACTTGGCCGCCACGGAGTGGAACACCTCAGCGACTTTTTCCGCTTTCTGGCTTTCCGGGACGTTCTTGAAGCCGAAGTGAGTGGTGGGTTCGGCATCGCTGCCTTTGCGCTGATCAGTCATATCGCTGTCACCAAAAGAGAATGCGGGACATGATAATCCCCAAGGCCTGCTTTGTCTTGGCAAGGCTGCAGGTAAGATGGGCGGTCACCGAGACCTTTTGCCGCATCGAAGGTATTCAAATCCCTATAAAGAGGAGTCATTGCAATGGCCCGTATAACCGTTGAACGTGCACATTCCCTGGGTAAAGAAGGCGCACGGGCAAAGGCCGACAAGTTGGCGCACAAACTCCAGGAGCAATATGGCCTCGAGCCGTCGTGGTCCGGCGATACCTTGAACCTCAAGCGTTCGGGGGTTAAAGGCACGGTAGTCGTCGCTGATGATTCACTGCGTATTGATGTGGAACTGGGGCTGTTGATGTCGGCCATGAGTGGCACGATCAAATCCGAAATCGAGAAAGCCCTGGATAAAGCCTTGGCCTGATCCGCGTGTACTTAGGGTGCCGATTCTAATTTTCCAGCCTACTTTGTGCCCAAGCCCTCAACTCCTGTGGGCCGTTCCTCCCCCCTTTTTCGCGTGAGGTGCACCATGGCCAAAGTTATTCTGAAGAAAAAAATCGACGCCCAGACCACTGCCCTGAGTGACGTTAAAACCTATGCCCGCAAGATTTGGCTGGCGGGTCTTGGTGCCTACGCCAAGGTCGGAAGCGAGGGTAGCGACTACTTCAAAGAGCTGGTTAAGACTGGTCAACATGTTGAAAGTAAAGGTAAAAAAGTTGCAGTTGAACAACTTGATGCTGCCAACAGTCAGATTGATCAAGTAAAGAGTAATGTCTCCGCGGTCAAAGGTCTGGTAGAAGTTCAGCTGGATAAAGTTGAAAAAGCTTTTGATACTCGTGTCGCCAGTGCCTTGAATCGAATCGGCATTGCGTCTAAACATGACGTGGAGACACTCTCTGCTAAGCTCGAAGAGCTGACGGCATTGCTCGAACGTGTCGCGCGTAAACACTAAGGAGACATCGGGATGGCTGTTAAAAAGACTACTCAGAAAGAAGGCAGCTCGTGGGTCGGGAAAGTTGAAGAATATTCCCGCAAGATCTGGCTGGCTGGTTTAGGCGTTTACTCGAAGATCGACAGTGACGGCAGTAAACTCTTCGAGACTTTGGTCAAGGACGGCGAAAAGGCCGAGAAGTTGACCAAGAGCACAGTCGGTAAACAAGTTAATGCCGCCAAGGCGACTGCCGGTTCGCGCATCAGTGATGCGAAGAAACAGGTACTGGGTACTTGGAGCGAGCTTGAAGGGGCACTGGATACTCGCCTCAACAAAGCCATCTCGCGACTGGGCGTGCCTAGCCGTACTGAAGTGAAGGCCCTGCACACCAAGGTCGATACCCTGACCAAGCAAATCGAAAAACTCACGGGCGCCAAAGTGGCTCCGGTTAAAACCGCTGCGGCGAAACCGGCTGCCAAGCCCGCGGCCAAAACCGCTGCTGCCAAACCGGCCGCCAAAACCGCTGCCAAGCCTCTGGTGAAAGCTGCTGCCAAGCCGGCTGCCAAACCTGCGGCCAAGGCCCCTGCAAAAGCCGCGGCGAAACCCGCCGCCAAGCCTGCAGCCAAGACCGCCGCGGCCAAACCGGCCGCCAAGCCTGCGGCTAAACCTGTAGCGGCTAAAGCTGCAGCCAAGCCAGCGGCCAAACCGGCTGCCAAGCCTGCCGCCAAAGCAGCAGCAAAACCGGCCGCCAAGCCGGCCGCGAAAACCGCAGCAGCCAAACCTGCCGCCAAGCCAGCTGCCAAGCCTGCTGCCGCGAAACCGGCTGCCAAGCCCGCTGCTGCCAAACCGGCCGCCGCCAAGCCTGCGGCAAAACCCGCCGCCGCGAAGAAGCCCGCTGCAGCGAAAAAACCCGCAGCGGCCAAGCCCGCCGTAGCGGCCAAGCCTGCCACCGCGCCAACGTCAACCGCGTCCTCAGCCAACTCGGTCTCCGCACCGACGCCCGCTGCTGTCACCCCGACTGCAACGCCGGTAACCCCGACGCCATCCAGTCAGTCCTGATTTCTACAGGACACAAAAAAACGCTCGGCCTACAGAGGTCGGGCGTTTTTTTTCATTTCTAATCGGTGTGATCCAGGTATTTGAGGGCCAATCGCTCGGTCGCCTGACGTGCCGGCAACATCAAGTGCGGCGCCACCAGCATCATGATCTGGTACACCACCACCCGCACTTCGCCGTCGCGGTCGAGAATGCGCTGGTAGTCCAAGGAGAACAGCAGGGTCAGGGTGATCTGCTCCACCAGTTGCCCCAGTGCCTGGGTATCGCTGACCAGTTGCCCCGCCGTCTTCAACCGCGCCAGCAATGACGCCAGGGTGCGCTTGAGTGCAGTCAACAGGCCACGAATCCCCTTGGCCAGCTTCGGCAGGCGGCCGGCCAGGTTCGACAGGTCCTGGAACAAAAAACGGTAGTGCGCCATGCGCTCGACGATCAGGTGCAGGAACAGCCAGTAATCCTGGGCCTCCAGTTGCGCATCTGCCGGTGGGTCGAGCAGCGGCGCCAGCTCGTTCTGGAAGCGCTCGAACAGCCCGAGCACCAGCGGCTCCTTGCCATGGAAGTGGTAGTAGAGGTTGCCGGGGCTGATCCCCATTTCATTGGCCACCTCCATGGTCGACACGTTCGGTTCGCCCTTCTGGTTGAACAACTGCAGGGCACATTCAAGGATACGGTCGCGGGTCTTCATCCAGTCTTCTTAATGTGATCGTTGAGCTCAGCGCACCCGCACGTAAGTGCCTGGCGCCGCTTCCATCGGTGGATAGTTCTGGTTGCCCAGGGCGGTGAGGGTTTCGCGCTGTACGCCCGAGCGTTGCTGGATCCAGGTCAGCCACTGTGGCCACCAACTGCCTTCGACGTGATCGGCGTCGTAGTACCAGGCGCGCGGGTCGCTGCTCAGCTTGGGGTTTTCGACATAGTTGGCCTTGGGGTTGCCCGGCGGGTTGAGAATGCTCTGGATATGCCCGCTGTTGGACAGCACGAAGCGCCGCTCGCCGCCCAGCAGTTGGGTGGAGCGATACACCGCGTCCCACGGCGTGATGTGGTCGTTGATCCCGGCGACGCTGAAGCTGTCCACCGTGACCTTCTGCAGGTCGATGGGCGTGCCGCACACCTCCAGGCCGCCCGGATGACTCAACGGGTTGTGCTTGAAGAAGTCCAGCAGGTCGCCATGCAGTGCGGCGGGCAGGCGCGTGTTGTCATTGTTCCAGTACAGGATGTCGAACGCCGGTGGCTCCTTGCCCAACAGGTAATTGTTGATCCAGTAATTCCAGATCAGGTCATTGGGGCGCATCCAGGCGAACACGCGCGCCATGTCGCGGCCGTCGAGCACGCCTTGCTGGTAGGAGCGGCGCTTGGCCGCCTCCAGGGTTTGCTCGTCGACAAACAGCGTGGCGGGGCTGTCGATCTGGCTGTCCAGCAGGCTCACCAGGTAGCTGGCACTGGAGATGCGCCGCAGCTGGCGCTTGGCTTGCAGATGGCCTTGCAGGGCCGCGATGGTCAGGCCGCCGGCGCAGGCGCCCATCAGGTTGACTTCGCGGGCACCGGTGATCGCCCGGCACACGTTGAGCGCTTCTTCCAGCGCGGCCACATAGGTGGAAAGGCCCCACTCGCGATGGCGGACGTCCGGGTTGCGCCAACTGACGATGAACGTCTGCAGGCCGTTCTTCAGCGCGTACTGCACAAAACTGTTGGCCGGGCTCAGGTCGAAAATGTAGTACTTGTTGATTTGCGGCGGCACGATCAGCAGCGGCTTGGCGTACTGCTTTTCGCTCATAGGCTTGTATTGGATCAGCTCCAGCAGCTCGTTGCGAAACACTACCGAGCCCGGCGTGGTGGCCACGGTCTTGCCGACCTCGAAGGCCTGCTTGCTCACCTGGCGTGGCAGGCCGTGGTTGTGCAGCAGGTCGTCGAACAGGTTGCTCACGCCGCGCACCACGCTGTTGCCGCCGGAGTTGAGCAGCTCCTTGATGGCCAGCGGGTTGAGCAAGGTGTTGGACGGCGAGACGGCGTCGTTGATCAGGGCGAAGGCAAAATGCGCACGGGCGCGGTCATCGGCGCTCAAGGTGCTGTCATCGATCCAGTGGCGGGTCTGTTTCTGCCAGCTCAGATAGGCTTGCAGGCTGCGCCGGTAGAAGGGGTTGAGGGCCCATGTCGGGTCGACAAAGCGGCTGTCGCGGGGATTGGGCTCGTGCACCGTTTCCCCCAGCAGTACGCGGCCCAGTTGACCACCCAGCGCGAGCGCGTGACGGGCGGTATGCACCGGGTTGCGCAAGCCATGGGCGGCGACGCTGCGCAGGGTCGACAGCAAATCCTGGCCGCGCAGGCCGGTGATCGCATTTTGCGCGTTGATGAACGCAGCGGGGGTGGGCGCCGGGTTCGTCACGGGTCTTTCTCGCATGAGCCAACACTCCTTCGTCAAGCCATCAACAGGCACGCCAATTCAGAACCATAGCCGGTTCTCGGCAAGTTGCGCGGCGGCGCAGTCCTTACACCGCCGGTCGCGGGTGAATCACCGCCCGCAGACGCTCCTCCTCGAGAAACTTCATGATGATCGGGGCCACGGCTTCCGCGCGGGTGATCAGGAACAGATGGCCGTCATCGATGATGTGCAACTGCGCGTTGGGAATGCGCCAGGCCAGCATGCGCATGTTGACCAGCGGGATCAGCGGGTCGTCGTCCCCGGCCAGCACCAAGGTCGGCTGGCGGATCTTGTGCAGCCAATGAATGCTGGTCCAGCCAAGCCCCGCGAACAGCTGCCAGTAGTAGCCGAGCTTGCCGGCCGAGCGCACTTTGCTGGCGTGTTCGGCGGCCAGTTTCGAGTCGCGGCGGAACGAGCCGCCATAGATCATCGGCGCAATGCGCACCACATGAGAGGGCTGGATATAGCGCCGTGGGCTCGCCATCAGCCATAGCACCTTGGGTTTGCCCGGCACCATAAAGGCGCCGGCGGCGGTGGCGGCCAGGATCAGCTTCTTGCAGCGCTCCGGGTAGTCATAGGCAAACTGCTGCGCCAGCGCGCCGCCCCAGGACACGCCCACCGCGTTGACCTGGCCGTAATCCAGGTAATCGAGCATGCGCGCCGTGAGCTTGGCCAAACCAGGAAACCGGTACGGCCGGCTGGGCGTCGAGGAACCCCCCACGCCGGGCACGTCGAAGGCGATCACTTCAAGGTCGGGGTCCAGGGCCTGGACGAACGGAAACACCAACTCAAGGTTGGCGCCGATGCCGTTGAAGATCAGCAACGGCGTCAAGTGCGGCTTGCCCGGGCGCACCGCCGTGCGGATGGTCTGGCCATCCAGGTCGATGGTGCGGAAGATGAACGGTTGCGGCATGGGCTTACCCTGCGAAGTGGCGCACTATTTCCCTGTCGGAATTCGGTCAGTGTGGGAGCGGGCTTGCTCGCGAAAGCGGTGTATCAGTCGTAGCAAATAGTGACTGATCTAGCGCATTCGCGAGCAAGCC
>NZ_JASCPP010000036.1:0-54432 GCF_029959745.1 Pseudomonas sp. PS01298
GGCTTGCCCCGCATTGGGGTGCGTAGCAGCCCCAAAACCTCCTCCCTCGTTCTAGGGGGAGGGGCAGGATCAGGGCTGCTGCGCAGCCCAACGCGGGGCAAGCCCGCTCGCCACGGGGGCGGTGTCGGGCTGGTTAATTAATCAAGGCGCAGGGTTCGGATGATCCTTCTGAATCGCCTCGATCCCTTCCAGCACTTCCTTCGACAGCTTCAGGTCGGCACTGGCAATATTGCTGTCCAGCTGCTCCAGACTTGTCGCGCCAATGATGTTGCTGGTCACGAATGGCTGCTGTGTCACAAACGCCAGGGCCATCTGCGCCGGGTCCAGGCCATGCTCGCGCGCCAGTGCCACGTAGCGGCTGCACGCCGCTTCCGACTGCGGGTTGAAGTAGCGGCTGAAGCGGCTGTATTCCGTCAGGCGCGCCTTGGCCGGGCGTGCGCCGTTTTCGTATTTGCCGCTGAGCATGCCGAACGCCAGGGGCGAGTAGGCGAGCAGGCCGCACTGTTCGCGGATCGCGACTTCCGCCAGGCCCACTTCAAAGCTGCGGTTGAGCAGGTTGTAGGGGTTCTGGATCGACACCGCGCGGGTCCAGCCACGGGCTTCGGCCAGGGCGAGGAATTTCATGGTGCCCCATGGCGTTTCATTGGACAGGCCGATGTGGCGGATCTTGCCGGCCTTCACTTGCTCGTCCAGCGCTTCGAGGGTTTCCTCCAGCGGGGTGAGGTCGTCCTCGTCCTTGTGCTTGTAGCTCAGTTGGCCGAAGAAGTTGGTGCTGCGCTCCGGCCAGTGGAGCTGGTAGAGGTCGATCCAGTCGGTTTGCAGGCGCTTGAGGCTGGCGTCGAGGGCCTCGACGATGTGCTTGCGGTTGTGGCGCAGGTGGCCGTCGCGAATGTAGTCGATGGTGTTGCCGGGGCCGGCGATCTTGCTGGCGAGCACCCAGTCGGCACGGTCGCCGCGGCTCTTGAAGTAATTACCGATATAACGCTCGGTGGTGGCATAGGTGTCGGCCTTGGGCGGTACCGGGTACATTTCCGCCGTGTCGAGGAAGTTGATCCCCGCGGCCTTGGCCCGTTCGATCTGAGCGAAGGCCTCTGCCTCGCTGTTCTGCTCACCCCAGGTCATGGTGCCCAAGGCGATCGCGCTCACGTTCAGATCGGTGCGGCCCAGCTGTCGATAATCCATCGGGTACTCCTTCGGGGAAAACAATCATAAAAGCAGGTTGAATTTTTTTTCGCAATCTGCATAATTGCCCACCTCTTTCTGCAGTGGAAGTGATGCGCCGCCTGCCGAAGAATCTTGCCGTTGAACGGACGCGCCGACCCGAGCCCCCGATAGCGTCTGTATCCGGCTGCCTTTGACTTGTCAAAGTACGCACTATTCAGTAAGATCCGCCGTCTAATTTACAGGGCGGCCCCTGAGGCTATTAAAGAATGACAACTTTTACTGCAAAACCGGAAACAGTTCAGCGCGACTGGTTTGTCGTCGACGCCGCTGGTCAGACCCTGGGTCGTCTGGCCACTGAAGTCGCCAGCCGTCTGCGTGGCAAGCACAAGCCTGAGTACACCCCTCACGTTGACACCGGTGACTACATCGTGATCATCAACGCTGAGCAGGTTCGTGTTACCGGCAACAAAGCGCAAGACAAAATGTACTACCGTCACTCCGGTTTCCCAGGCGGTATCAAGTCTTCCAACTTTGAAGGCCTGATTTCCAAGAAGCCTGAAGCCCCGATCGAAATCGCGGTCAAAGGCATGCTGCCGAAGGGCCCACTGGGTCGCGATATGTTTCGCAAGCTGAAAGTCTATGCGGGCGCTGTACACCCTCATGCTGCTCAGCAGCCCCAAGAACTGAAGTTTTAACGGAATAGTTCATTATGTCGGCGACTCAAAATTACGGCACTGGCCGTCGCAAAACCGCAACCGCACGCGTTTTCCTGCGTCCGGGCACTGGTAACATCTCGATCAACAACCGCTCCCTGGACAACTTCTTCGGCCGCGAAACTGCCCGCATGGTAGTTCGTCAGCCGCTGGAACTGACCGAGACCGTTGAAAAGTTCGACATCTACGTCACCGTTATCGGTGGCGGTGTAAGTGGTCAAGCTGGCGCAATCCGCCACGGTATCACTCGCGCTCTGATGCAGTACGACGAAACCCTGCGTGGCGCTCTGCGCAAAGCTGGCTTCGTAACTCGCGATGCCCGTGAAGTTGAACGTAAGAAAGTCGGTCTGCGTAAAGCGCGTAAGCGTCCGCAGTACTCGAAGCGTTAATTCGCTTTACGTTCCACAAAAACGCCCAGCCTCCTCACGGAGCTGGGCGTTTTTTATTGCCTGCGATTTATGCACAAATTTGCGCGTGACAACTTGCCACATCCGTAGACCCCCTATACTACAAGGCCTGGAGGCGGAGGCCCGGGCAATTCCCTTGTCATACGTGGGGCTTTTCATTACCATTCGGCAAAATTTTTATAAGTAAAGATTCAACACTTAGTAGACGCCTGATTTAACAGGCCAAAAAGCTGATGGGAGAGGACTGAATGAGCAATGACGGCGTGAATGCAGGCCGGCGTCGCTTCTTGGTAGCAGCCACATCCGTGGTGGGTGCTGCAGGAGCGGTGGGGGCTGCGGTCCCGTTCGTGGGGTCATGGTTTCCCAGTGCCAAGGCGAAAGCCGCAGGTGCACCGGTGAAAGTGAATGTCAGCAAGATCGACCCAGGCCAGCAGATGATTGCTGAGTGGCGCGGTCAGCCGGTCTTCATTGTTCGTCGTACTGAGGAGATCCTGGGGAATCTGAAGAAAATCGAAGATCGCTTGTCTGATCCCGATTCGAAGAATTCCGACCAGCCCGCCTACGTCGATAAGGAAATGCGTTCGATCAAGCCTGAGATTCTGCTGCTGATCGGTATCTGCACCCACTTGGGTTGCTCCCCCACCTTCCGCCCGGAAGTGGCGCCTGCGGATCTGGGCAAGGACTGGGTCGGCGGCTATTTCTGCCCCTGCCACGGTTCTCACTATGACCTCGCTGGCCGCGTCTACAAGTCACAACCCGCACCACTGAACCTGCCAGTTCCGCCACATCACTACGAGACTGACAGCATCATTGTCATTGGCGTCGACGAGGGGGAGAAAGCCTGATGAGCAAGTTCATGGATTGGGTGGATGCGCGTTTTCCTGCCACCAAGATGTGGGAAGACCATCTCAGCAAATATTACGCTCCGAAAAACTTCAACTTCTTCTACTTCTTCGGCTCCCTGGCCCTGCTGGTGCTGGTCAACCAGCTGGTCACCGGTGTCTGGCTGACGATGAGCTACACGCCGTCAGCCGAAGAAGCCTTCGCCTCCGTTGAAGGCATCATGCGCGATGTCGAGTACGGCTCGATCCTGCGCCTGCTGCACTCCACTGGCGCGTCGGCGTTCTTCATCGTGGTCTACCTGCACATGTTCCGTGGTTTGCTCTACGGTTCGTACCAGAAGCCTCGTGAGCTGGTGTGGGTCTTCGGCATGCTGATCTACCTGGCGCTGATGGCGGAGGCCTTCATGGGCTACCTGCTGCCATGGGGCCAGATGTCGTACTGGGGCGCCCAGGTGATCATCTCGCTGTTCGGTGCGATCCCGGTGATCGGCAACGACCTGACGCAGTGGATCCGGGGTGACTACCTGATCTCCGGCATCACCTTGAACCGCTTCTTCGCGTTGCACGTCGTGGCTCTGCCGATCGTGATTCTCGGCCTGGTCGTGCTGCATATCCTGGCGCTGCACGAAGTGGGTTCGAACAACCCGGACGGTGTGGACATCAAGAAGCATAAAGACGAAAACGGCGTACCCCTGGACGGCATTCCCTTCCACCCGTACTACACCGTGAAAGATATCGTCGGTGTGGTGGTGTTCCTCTTCATCTTCTGCTCGATCGTGTTCTTCTTCCCGGAAATGGGCGGGTATTTCCTCGAAAAACCCAACTTCGAACAGGCCAACGCGTTCAAGACGCCGGAGCACATTGCACCGGTCTGGTACTTCACGCCGTTCTACGCCATTTTGCGGGCGATCCCCGACAAGCTCATGGGTGTGGTTGCCATGGGGGCTTCGATCGCGCTGTTGTTCGTGCTGCCCTGGCTCGACCGTAGTCCGGTCAAGTCCATGCGCTACAAGGGCTGGCTGAGCAAGATCTGGCTGTGGGTGTTCTGCATCTGCTTCGTGCTGCTGGGCTGGACGGGCGTCAAGGCGCCGACACCGCAGCTGACGTTGCTGTCGCAGGTCTGCACCTTCCTGTACTTCGCCTACTTCATTCTGATGCCGTTCTACACCCGGCTCGAGAAGACCAAACCGGTTCCGGAAAGGGTGACTGGCTGATGAAAAAGTTATTCGTTGCATTGATGCTTGCGGCCCTGCCGCTACTGTCCTTCGCTGCCGAGCACGGTGGTCCGGAGCTGGAATCGGTCGATATCGACGTCTCGGACAAAGCCGCCATGCAAGACGGCGCCCGTACGTTTGCCAACTATTGCATGGGCTGCCACAGCGCCAAGTTCCAGCGCTATGAGCGTGTTGCCGATGACTTGGGGATTCCCCACGAAGTGATGCTGGAAAAACTGGTGTTCACCGGCGCCAAGATCGGCGACCACATGAACATCGGCATGCAGCCTGCAGACGCCAAGGCCTGGTTCGGTGCTGCACCGCCTGACCTGACCCTGGTGGCGCGCGTTCGTGGCACCGACTGGCTCTACGGCTACCTGAAATCGTTCTATGAAGACCCGACGCGCCCTTGGGGCGTGAACAACCGGGTATTCCCGAACGTCGGTATGCCTAACGTTCTGGTCAGCCTGCAAGGCAAGCAAGTGGTAGGATGCAAGCAGGTCCAGGTCGTTGAAGACGGCAAGAAGCAATACGATCCGTTGACCGGCACGCCGCTGACGCATGAGGCGTGCGATCAACTGAAGATAGACACCCCCGGTGCACTGACTGACGAGCAGTTCGACGAGAAGATCAAGAATCTCGTGACCTTCCTGGCCTACTCGGCCAACCCGGTCAAACTGCAGCACCAGCGCATTGGTACCTATGTATTGTTGTACCTGGCCTTCTTCTTCGTATTCGCCTATCTGCTCAAACGCGAATACTGGAAGGATGTGCATTGATCCAACCGTAAGCAATTGCTGTTAATCTTGCGCGCCCAGCGGCATCTCTGAACACGTAGTGATCGGGTAACTCCCACTACAGAGATGCTCCCTGGGCGCGCTCGTTTTTGAGCTTTCGATAATTTCAACAAGCGAGGAGGACCGCCATGGGCGTGACCAACCGGTTGGCCTGTTACTCCGACCCCGCCGACCACTATTCCCACCGAGTACGTATCGTGCTCGCAGAGAAGGGTGTCAGCGCCGAGATCATCAGTGTGGAGGCGGGCCGTCAGCCGCCGAAACTGATCGAAGTGAACCCTTACGGCAGCTTGCCCACCCTGGTCGATCGTGACCTGGCGTTGTGGGAGTCGACTGTGGTGATGGAATATCTGGATGAGCGTTACCCTCATCCGCCTTTGCTGCCGGTGTACCCGGTAGCGCGTGCCAACAGCCGCCTGCTGATCCATCGGATCCAGCGTGACTGGTGCGGGCTGGTGGATGTGATCCTGGATACACGTAGCAAAGAAGCCGCTCGGGTGCAGGCACGCAAGGAATTGCGTGAGAGCCTGACCGGTGTTTCGCCGCTGTTCGCCGACAAACCTTTTTTCCTCAGCGAGGAACAAAGCCTGGTGGATTGCTGCCTATTACCCATACTCTGGCGCTTGCCGATCCTGGGCATTGAACTGCCACGGCCGGCCAAGCCGTTGCTTGATTACATGGAGCGCCAGTTTGCGCGTGAGGCTTTCCAGGCGAGTCTGTCTGGTGTCGAACGCGATATGCGCTAAGGCTTAAGGAGCCGCTGATGAACTCCAGTCGACCCTACCTGGTCCGCGCGCTCTATGAGTGGATTGTGGACAATGATTGCACCCCGCACATGCTGGTCAATTCCGAATTTCCTGCGGTTCAGGTACCGCAGGGTTTTGCCAGTGATGGACAGATTGTGCTGAACGTATCACCGAGTGCCGTGCGCCACCTGCACATGGACAATGAAGCGGTCAGTTTCGAAGGGCGTTTCGGCGGTGTGCCGCACACGCTGTTCGTGCCGATTGGCGCCATCCTCGGGATCTATGCCCGGGAAAATGGCCAAGGCATGGTGTTCGATCTGGAGTCGCCTTTCGAGGATGACGAAGCGATCGAAAGCGAAGACGGTGATGATGTGCCGCCACCGGATGCCGAGCCACCGCGTCCAAGCGGTCGGCCGAGCCTGAAAGTGGTGAAGTAAGCGGCTTTCATCTTCGGATGAGCCGGGAAAATGCCTCGACCTGTGTCGGGGCATTTTTTTGCGCGCAGGATATGGATGAAAGTCGTGACAGGACGGTGATCGTACAACCGCCATGGGCTATGATGCGTGCTCAAGCTCACCGAGAAAGATGATCCATCATGGAAAACGCCAACACCGCCCCTCGTCTTCCCCGCAAGCGTCGCAGCCTTGCCCAGGAATTGGTCACGGTGTTGTCCGAGCAGATCCGTGACGGCCAGCTCAAGCGCGGTGACAAGCTGCCCACCGAGTCGGCCATCATGGACGCCCATGGTGTCAGTCGTACCGTGGTGCGCGAGGCCATCTCGCGCTTGCAGGCGGCGGGGCAGGTGGAAACCCGGCATGGCATCGGCACCTTCGTGCTCGATACGCCAAGCCCGAGCGGCTTTCGCATCGACCCGGCCACGGTGGTGACCCTACGTGATGTGCTGGCGATTCTCGAGTTGCGTATCAGCCTGGAAGTCGAATCCGCTGGCCTGGCCGCATTGCGCCGCAGCGACGAGCAACTGGCAGCCATGCGCGCCGCCCTCGACGCCCTGAATGAAAGCGCCGCGCACGCCGGCGATGCGGTCGCCTCAGACTTCGCCTTCCACCTGGAAATCGCGTTGTCCACCGGCAACCGCTATTTCACCGACATCATGACCCACCTGGGCACCAGCATCATTCCGCGTACCCGCCTGAATTCGGCGCGCCTGGCCCACGATGACCAGCAGCACTACATGAGTCGCCTGAGCCGCGAGCACGAAGAGATTTATGAGGCGATTGCGCGCCAGGATTCGGACGCGGCGCGGGCGGCCATGCGCTTGCACCTGACCAATAGCCGTGAGCGGCTGCGCCATGCCCACGAAGAGGCAGAAGCGCAGCGCGGCTGAAGGGTCCTTTAGGCGCCGGCTTGCCGGCGCCAGCGGAGTATCAGCCAGTAAGGTTTGACTGACACTCCGCCATCGCTGGCAAGCCAGCTCGCACAGTTGATCTCCATTGTCTGGAGCAATGCGTGTACTTAGCTTGCGGGCTGGTTGGGCTTGTAGTCCTTGAGCAGCAGGTACGTACTCCATCCCCACCAATCATTGGTCCAGTGCCTGTCGTTCAGGTCATTCACATCCTTGCGCCGCAGCACCTTGTCTCCCTCCACCTTGAACAGCGGCGAGAAGTTGTTCGCCGGGTTCTGCGCGGCATTCAGGTCCGGCACATACAGCGGCGCCTTGAAGGTGGCCGGGGAGGGCGCCACGCCGCTGATAAAGGTCGCGAAGATTTCATCAGCCGAGGCCTGTACCGCGCGTTTGACCTGCAGCCGATTGTCCGCGTCGATGGCGTCGAAGTAGCGCTTGTCCCCATAGGCGTGCCATTGGTCGCCCATGGCGTTGCGTACCTTGAGGCCGAACTTGCTGTCTTCATCGTGCATGAAGCGGCTGATCAGCGAACCCAACTCCCCCGGCGTGACCACGGCGGCCAGCTGTTTGCGCGGCACACGCAGGTGCCCGGCGGAAAACAGGTCGGTCAGGAAGTGATCGGCAAAACTGTTCATCGCATACGCCAGTTCCAGCGCCTGGTCGGTGCCGGTCTGATGCGCCACGACGGCTTGCTGCAGCGCGGCCGTATGGCCTGCCAGGTACGCCGAGAGCGCCCATTCGCCGAAGTGGTCGGCATTGTCCGCCGCCAGTTTCAAATAGCGCCCCAGGGGAATCAGCGCCGACACCGCGCTGCCGCCGCCGGTAATGCGGTTCCATTCCTCGGACAACGTATCACCCAGCGCGTCATAGGCTTCATGGGCTTGCTTGCCGTCCTTGATCGCCTGGTTGACCGCGTTGATTTCCTTTTGCATGACCGCGAGGATCTTGTGCGCTTCCTCGCGTGAAGCGGGCAACACGGCCAGGGAGTTGAACGCGGCGGTAAAGCGCTGGATGCGCTCGGCGGGGGAGGCGCCGTCGCTGATGGGTTGGCCGGGAATGCCATAAAAGTCGCCGCCCAGGGCGATCACTTGGCCGTAGGTGAGGGCCAGCCCGTTGGGCAGGTGCAACTCGACCTGTCGCGCAGGAATCGCCGGGGCGTCCTTGGCAAAGCGCAACAGGGTGTCGTCGCCGATGGCGGTGTGTTCACCCCCTTCGAAGCGCAGGGTAGGAGGGTTCTTTTCGGGTGCTGCGAGTTCTGGACCTGACATGTTAGCTCCTTGCTATGTCGTAGGAATCTTCCGTAATAACTGTATGTATATACAGCTATCTCGAGCATAGAGGAATAAATTCCTACGTCAAGAACGCCTTTGCATGAGGTGTCGCCCACCCGCACGTGCACCACGGCGATGAATTGCAGTTGACGAAATTATTTATAGTTGTACGATGACGTACGACATCATCAAAACCAACAACAACCTTTCCATCGAAAGTTTTCGCCCAGGGTGTTCGAATAATGAATCCACAAGAACTGAAGTCCATCCTCTCCCACGGTCTGCTGTCTTTCCCGGTGACCGATTTCAACGCCCAGGGTGACTTCCACCAGGCGGGCTACATCAAGCGTCTGGAATGGCTGGCCCCGTACGGCGCCACTGCCTTGTTCGCCGCCGGTGGTACCGGTGAGTTTTTCTCCCTCGCCGCCAGCGAATATTCCCAGGTGGTCAAGACCGCCGTTGATACCTGCGCCACCAGCGTGCCGATCCTCGCGGGCGTGGGCGGTTCGACTCGCCAGGCCATCGAGTACGCCCAGGAAGCCGAGCGCCTTGGCGCCAAAGGCCTGCTGCTGCTGCCGCACTACCTGACCGAAGCCAGCCAGGACGGGGTTGCCGCCCACGTCGAAGCAGTGTGCAAGTCGGTCAAAATCGGCGTGGTGGTCTACAACCGCAACGTCTGCCGCCTGACTGCGCCTTTGCTGGAACGCCTGGCCGAGCGCTGCCCGAACCTGATCGGCTACAAAGACGGCCTGGGCGACATTGAGTTGATGGTGTCGATTCGCCGTCGTCTCGGTGACCGTTTCAGCTACCTGGGCGGCCTGCCGACTGCAGAGGTTTACGCCGCTGCCTACAAGGCCCTGGGCGTGCCGGTGTACTCCTCGGCGGTGTTCAACTTCATTCCGAAGACCGCGATGGATTTCTACCACGCCATTGCCAAGGACGATCACGCCACCGTCGCCAAGATCATCGACGACTTCTTCCTGCCGTACCTGGACATCCGCAACCGCAAGGCGGGCTATGCGGTGAGCATCGTCAAGGCCGGTGCGAAAATCGCTGGCTACGACGCCGGCCCGGTGCGCACGCCGCTGACCGACCTGCTGCCGGAAGAATACGAAGCCCTGGCCGCGCTGATCGACAAGCAAGGCGCGCAATAACTTATCTACAAGGCCGCTGAGTAATCAGCGGCCTTTTGCGTCAGGAGAAGATTTGTGTCCCAAGCTCAGCGTTATGAAAACTACATCAATGGCCAGTGGGTGGCCGGTGCCGACTACTGCGTTAACCTCAACCCGTCGGAGTTGTCTGATGTCATTGGCGAATACGCCAAGGCTGACGTAGCCCAAGTCAATGCTGCCATCGACGCCGCCCGCGCCGCGTTCCCGGCCTGGTCCACTTCCGGGATCCAGGCGCGTCACGACGCGCTGGATAAAGTCGGCAGCGAAATCCTCGCCCGCCGTGAAGAACTCGGCACCTTGCTGGCCCGGGAAGAGGGCAAGACCCTGCCCGAAGCCATTGGCGAAGTGACTCGCGCCGGTAACATCTTCAAATTCTTCGCCGGTGAATGCCTGCGCTTGTCCGGTGACTACGTGCCGTCGGTACGCCCGGGCGTCAACGTCGAAGTTACCCGTGAAGCCCTGGGTGTGGTCGGCCTGATCACCCCGTGGAACTTCCCGATTGCGATCCCCGCCTGGAAAATCGCCCCGGCCCTGGCCTACGGCAACTGCGTGGTGATCAAGCCGGCTGAGCTGGTACCGGGCTGCGCCTGGGCCCTGGCCGAAATCATCTCTCGCGCAGGCTTCCCCGCCGGTGTGTTCAACCTGGTGATGGGCAGCGGCCGCGTGGTCGGCGACGTGCTGGTCAACAGCCCGAAAGTCGATGGCATCAGCTTCACCGGTTCGGTCGGCGTAGGTCGCCAGATCGCCGTCAGCTGCGTGTCGCGCCAGGCCAAAGTGCAGTTGGAAATGGGCGGCAAGAACCCGCAGATCATTCTCGACGACGCCGACCTCAAGCAGGCGGTCGAGCTGTCGGTGCAGAGTGCGTTCTACTCTACCGGCCAGCGTTGCACGGCCTCGAGCCGCTTGATCGTGACCGCCGGGATTCACGACCAGTTCGTCGCGGCCATGGCCGAGCGCATGAAGTCGATCAAGGTCGGCCACGCCCTCAAAAGCGGCACCGATATCGGCCCGGTCGTGTCCCAGGCCCAGTTGGACCAGGACCTCAAGTACATCGACATCGGCCAGAGCGAAGGCGCGCGGCTGGTCAGCGGTGGCGGCCTGGTCACTTGTGACACCGAAGGCTACTTCCTGGCGCCGACGCTGTTTGCCGACAGCGAAGCCGCCATGCGCATCAGCCGTGAAGAAATCTTCGGCCCAGTGGCCAACGTGGTGCGCGTGGCGGACTACGAGGCGGCGCTGGCCATGGCCAACGACACCGAGTTCGGCTTGTCGGCGGGCATCGCCACGACGTCGTTGAAGTACGCCAATCACTTCAAGCGCCACTCCCAGGCCGGGATGGTGATGGTCAACCTGCCGACCGCCGGCGTGGATTACCACGTGCCGTTCGGTGGCCGCAAAGGTTCCTCCTATGGTTCGCGCGAGCAGGGTCGCTACGCGCAAGAGTTCTACACCGTGGTGAAAACCAGCTACATCGGTTCGTAATACGCGACACCGTGGCGCCTGCTTTGTGTGGGAGCTGATTTGCCTGCGATAGCATCACCGGTGTGTGCCTGACACACCGAGGTGCCTGTATCGCGGGCAAGCCCGGCTCCCACATGAAAGCGGTCCCACCGACAAATAGACCATTACCCGCAAAAAAAATAATTAGTGGGAGTACTTCTACATGCAAGCGACCAAGCCGACCCACGTCCGCTATTTGATCCTGCTCATGCTGTTCCTGGTGACCACGATCAACTACGCCGACCGGGCCACCATCGCTATCGCCGGCTCCAGCCTGCAAAAAGACCTCGGCATCGACGCGGTCACCCTCGGTTATATCTTCTCCGCATTCGGTTGGGCCTACGTGGCCGGGCAAATCCCCGGCGGCTGGCTACTGGATCGGTTCGGCTCGAAAAAAGTCTATGCCCTGAGCATTTTCACCTGGTCACTGTTCACCGTGCTGCAAGGCTATGTCGGTGAGTTCGGCGTCTCCACCGCAGTGGTTGCGCTGTTCATGCTGCGCTTCCTGGTGGGCCTGGCCGAAGCGCCGTCCTTTCCCGGCAATGCGCGAATCGTCGCGGCCTGGTTCCCCACCGCCGAGCGCGGCACGGCTTCGGCGATCTTCAACTCGGCGCAATACTTCGCCACGGTGCTGTTCGCGCCGTTGATGGGCTGGATCGTCTACAGCTTCGGCTGGCAGCACGTGTTTATCGTGATGGGCGGGATCGGCATCGTGTTCTCGCTGATCTGGCTCAAAGTTATCCACAGCCCACGCCAGCACCCGATGATCAACGAGGCCGAGTTCAATCACATCGCCGCCAACGGCGCGATGGTCGATATGGACCAGGACAAGGTCAAGGGTAAGAAAACTGACGGTCCGAAGTGGGATTACATCCGCCAACTGCTGACCAACCGCATGATGCTCGGCGTGTACCTGGGCCAGTACTGCATCAACGGCATCACCTATTTCTTCCTGACCTGGTTCCCGGTGTACCTGGTGCAGGACCGCGGCATGACCATTCTCAAGGCCGGTTTCATTGCTTCGCTGCCGGCGATCTGCGGCTTTATCGGCGGGGTACTGGGCGGGGTGATTTCCGACTACCTGTTGCGCAAGGGCCACTCGCTGACCTTCGCGCGCAAGGCGCCGATCATTGGCGGGTTGCTGGTGTCTTCCAGCATCGTGGCGTGCAACTACGTGGACATCGAATGGATGGTGGTGGGCTTCATGGCCCTGGCCTTCTTCGGCAAAGGCGTTGGCGCACTGGGTTGGGCGGTGGTGTCCGACACTTCGCCGAAACAAATCGCCGGGCTCAGTGGCGGCTTGTTCAACATGTTTGGCAACCTGGCGTCGATCAGCACGCCGATCGTGATCGGCTACATCATCAGCACCACCGGCTCGTTCAAGTGGGCACTGGTGTTTGTGGGCGCCAACGCGCTGCTGGCGGTGTTCAGCTACCTGGTGATCGTGGGTCCGATCAAACGTGTGGTACTCAAGGAGCCGCCAAGCAAAGGGCCTGAGTTGACTAACCTTACCGAAGCGCATTCCTGAGGGGCGATGTAATGCAGTTGATTGAACATGCCGACTCGCCGCGCTCGATTCGTTTGCACGAGCGCGACAATGTGGTGATCGTGGTCAATGACCAGGGCGTACCGGCCGGGACCGAGTTCCCGGACGGCCTGGTGACCGTGGATTTCATCCCCCAGAGCCACAAGGTGACCCTGGAAGATATTCCCGAGGGCGGTCAGATTATTCGCTACGGCCAGACCATCGGGTACGCCCTGGCGCCGATTCCGCGCGGCAGTTGGGTCCAGGAAGATCAACTGCGCATGCCGACCGCGCCGCCGCTGGACAGCCTGCCGCTGTCCACCGATGTGCCCGAAACCCAGGCACCCCTCGAAGGCTTTACCTTCGAGGGCTACCGCAATGCCGACGGCACCGTGGGCACGCGCAATATCCTCGGCATCACCACCACGGTGCAATGCGTGACCGGTGTGCTGGACCATGCGGTCAAGCGCATCAAGGACGAGTTGCTGCCCAAGTACCCACACGTGGATGACGTGGTCGCGCTGACCCACAGCTACGGCTGTGGCGTGGCCATCACCGCGACGGATGCCTACATCCCGATCCGCACGGTGCGCAATCTGGCACGCAACCCGAACCTGGGCGGCGAAGCCCTGGTGATCAGCCTGGGCTGCGAGAAATTGCAGGCCGGGCAGGTGATGCACGACAACGACAGCTCCGTCGACCTGAGCGAGCCGTGGCTGTATCGATTGCAGGATTCCAGCCACGGCTTTACCGAGATGATCGAGCAGATCATGGCGTTGGCCGAAACCCGTTTGAAAAAGCTCGACCAGCGCCGCCGCGAAACCGTGCCGGCATCCGAGTTGATCCTGGGCATGCAGTGCGGCGGCAGTGATGCGTTTTCCGGCATCACCGCCAACCCCGCGCTGGGGTATGCGTCGGACCTGTTGTTGCGGGCCGGGGCGACGGTGATGTTTTCCGAAGTCACCGAAGTGCGCGACGCGATCTACCTGCTGACCTCCCGCGCGCAGACCCGGCAAGTCGCTGAGGAATTGGTGCGGGAAATGGACTGGTACGACCGCTACCTGGCCAAGGGCGAGGCAGATCGCAGCGCCAATACCACGCCGGGTAACAAGAAGGGTGGGTTGTCGAATATTGTCGAGAAGTCCCTGGGGTCTATCGTCAAGTCCGGCAGCAGCGCGATCAACGGCGTGCTGGGTCCGGGCGAACGCTTCAAGAGCAAGGGCCTGATCTTCTGCGCGACACCGGCCAGCGACTTTGTCTGTGGCACCTTGCAACTGGCGGCGGGGATGAACCTGCATGTGTTCACCACCGGACGCGGCACGCCGTATGGGCTGGCGATGGCGCCGGTGGTGAAGGTTTCCACACGTACGGAGCTGGCACAGCGCTGGCCGGACCTCATCGATATCGACGCCGGGCGCATCGCCACCGGGCGCGCGACCATCGAGGAGCTGGGCTGGGAGTTGTTCCATTTCTACCTGGATGTGGCCAGCGGCAAGAAGCAGACGTGGGCCGAGCAGCATAAGCTGCATAACGACATCACCTTGTTCAACCCCGCGCCGATTACCTGAGACTGGCGCGGACCTTGTAGGCGCTGGCTCGCCTGCGATAGCGGTGTATCAGTAACCGACGTAACGCCTGGCACACCGCCATCGCAGGCAAGCCGGCTCTCACATTGAGCGAGTGTCAACCAGACGAACCGGTTCGTACTGGCTTATCATTAGCCACCTGACGACGCTCACCAAGGTTCTCCCCGGCATGCTGGCAATTTTCCTCACCACCCTCACCATCACCGCGCCGGTGTTTGCCATGCTGTTTCTGGGGGTGTTGCTCAAGCGCGTCAACTGGATCAACGACAACTTTATCCACACGGCCTCGTCCCTGGTGTTCAACGTCACCATGCCGGCGCTGCTGTTTCTTGGCATCCTGCATGCCGACCTGCACTCGGCGCTCAAGCCGGGCCTGCTGATCTACTTCGCTGTCGCCACGCTGTTGAGCTTTGCCCTCGCCTGGGGCTGGGCGATTTTTCGCTGCCCGCGTGAAGACCGTGGCATCTACACCCAGGGCGCGTTTCGCGGCAATAACGGTGTGATCGGCCTGGCGCTGGCCGCCAGCATGTACGGCGACTACGGTATCTCCCTCGGTGCGATTCTCGCGGCGCTGGTGATCCTGTTCTACAACACCCTGTCGACCATCGTGCTGGCGGTGTACAGCCCGGTGATCAAGTCCGACCCGTGGAGCATCTGCAAGAGTGTGGTGGCCAACCCGCTGATCATCAGCGTGATCGCCGCCACGCCGTTCGCGGTGTTCCAGATTGGCCTGCCGGGTTGGCTGGAGTCGTCGGGCCAGTACCTGGCGGACATGACCCTGCCCCTGGCGCTGATCTGCATCGGTGGCACCCTGTCGCTGGCGGCTTTGCGCAAAAGCGGCAGCATGGCGCTGAGTGCGAGTCTGGTGAAGATGATCGGCTTGCCCGTGGTGGCGACGCTGGGGGCATGGTTGCTGGGCTTTCGCGGGCCGGAGTTGGGGATCTTGTTCCTGTACTTCGGCGCGCCCACCGCAGCGGCCAGCTTTGTCATGGCCCGGGCGGCCGAGGGCAATCATGAGCTGGCGGCGGCGATTATCGTGATCACCACGCTGATGGCGGCGGTGACCACCAATATCGGGATTTTCGTGTTGCAGGCGGGGGGGTGGATCTGAAGGTTGCAGGGCTCTTGAGGGCCAATCGCAGGCAAGCCAGCTCCCACAGGAATTGAGGTATGGCTCAGGCCCCGGGTATATGGAGATCAAATGTGTGTGCTGGCTTGCCTGCGAAAGCGGTGGGTCAGGCAACGAATGCATCAGCTGACACACTGCCTTCGCGAGCAAGCCCGCTCCCACAGGAATTGAGGTATGGCTCAGGCACCCGGGCATATGGAGATCAAATGTGGGAGCTGGCTTGCCTGCGAAAGCGGTGGGTCAGGCAACGAGTGCATCAGCTGACAGGCCGCTTTCGCGGGCAAGCCCGCTCCCACAGGGGGTTCAAGGTTTGACTCAGGCACTCGGGCATATGGAGATCAAATGTGGGAGCTGGCTTGCCTGCGAAAGCAGCGTATCAGGCAACGAATGCATCAACTGACACACCGCCTTCGCGAGCAAGCCCGCTCCCACAGGAATTGAGGTATGGCTCAGGCCCCCGGGCATATGGAGACCAAGTGTGGGAGCTCGCTTGCCTGCAAAAGCGGTGGGTCAGGCAACGATGCATCAGCTGACAGGCCGCCTTCGCGAGCAAGCCCGCTCCCACAGGAATTGAGGTATGGCTCAGGCACTCGGGCATATGGAGATCAAATGTGGGAGCTGGCTTGCCTGCGAAAGCGGTGGGTCAGGCAACGAATGCATCAACTGACACACTGCCTTCGCGAGCAAGCCCGCTCCCACAGGAGTTGAGGTATGGCTCAGGCACCTGGGCATATGGAGATCAAATGTGGGAGCTGGCTTGCCTGCGAAAGCTAGCTCGCCGTCACGGCTGATCGGCCTGATACGCCTCAATCACTTCCTGCGCCGCGCGGAACGCATCAATCGCCGCCGGGACGCCGGCGTACACCGCGCAGTGCAGCAGTGCTTCGCGAATTTCCTCCACGGTACAGCCATTGTTCAGCGCGCCACGCACGTGGCCCTTGAGTTCCTGGGGGCACTTGAGCGCAGTCAGGGCGGCGAGGGTGATCAGGCTGCGGGTCTTCAGCGGCAGGCCTTCGCGGTTCCACACGCTGCCCCAGGCATGCTCGTTGACGAAATCCTGCAGCGGTTGGGTGAACTCGGTGGCGTTGCCCAGGGCACGGTCGACGAACACATCGCCCATCACCTGGCGACGCATCTCAACCCCGGGCTTTTTCTGATCGGTCATTGCGAATCCCTCTTGTGTTGGCGGCGCCAGGCTCGCAGCGTGCTGAACAACAGGAAAGCCACCAGCACTGGCAGGACGTAATACAACATCAGTTGTTCAAGCTTGTTGGCGAGGGGCATTCCGGTGGTGAACGACATCACGTGCAGCCCGTACGCCAGGTACAGGCCCAGCAGCACCAGGCCTTCGGCGCGGGTCACGCGATAACCGGTGTAGAACACCGGCAGGCACAGCACCACTACACCGAGCATCACCGGCAGGTCGAAATCCAATGCATTGGGCGACACCGACAGCGGCGAGGGCGCGAGCAGGGCGGTGATCCCCAGCACGCCCAGCAGGTTGAACAGGTTGCTGCCGATCACGTTGCCCACGGCAATTTCCCGCTGCCCCCGCAGGGCGGCGATCAGTGAGGTGGCGAGGCAGGGCAGCGAGGTACCGACGCCGATCAGCGTGAGGCCGATGATGCGTTCCGAGAGGCCCAGGTCCGCTGCCACATCCACCGCCGCGCCCAGCAGCAAGTGCCCGGCCAGGACCAGCACCAGCAGGCCTGCGAGCATCAGCAGAACGCTGCTGAGCCACGGCGCGCGGGCCACGGTGTCGAGGGTGCGCGGGCGGCGGGAATGGCGCGTCTGGTAGTGCAGCACGCCCAGGTAGGCGACCAGCGCCAACAGCAACCACAAGCCGTCGACGGGTGTCAGTTCTTCATTGGCCGCCAGGGTGAATACCAGCAGCCCGGCGAGGATCATCACCGGGATATCCACGCGCACCAGTTGGCGTGAGACGCGCAGGGGAATGATCAGCGCCGACAGGCCCAGGGTCACGAGGATGTTGAAGATACTGCTGCCGATCACGCTGCCCACGGCGATATCGGTGTTGCCGGCCAGGGTGGCCTGCAGGCTGACGGTCATCTGTGGCGCACTGCTGCCAAAGGCGACGATGCTCAAGCCGATAATCAGCGGCCGCACTTTCAGGCTCGCGGCCAGGCGCACGGCGGCGCGCACCAGGACCTCGGCGCCGACGATCAGCAGCAGCAGGCCGCTGACCAGTTCGAGCAGGCTCCAGGGCGAGAGGGCGGTCAATCCGAAAATGGCCACGGCTGCGCCTTCAGTTGCTCATGGCTTGCACGCGCACGCGCGCAGTGCCACTGCCGAGCATGCCCAGTTGTTCGGCAGCCTTGCGTGAAAGGTCGATCAAGCGCCCACGCGTATGCGGGCCGCGATCGTTGATGCGGACCACGACGGATTTGTCGTTGTCCAGATTAGTGACCTTGACCTGGGTGCCGAAGGGCAGTTGCCGATGGGCCGCGGTCAGGGCGTTCTGGTTGAAGGGTTCACCGCTGGCGGTCTTGTTGCCATGGTGTTTGGCGCCGTAATAGGAGGCGGTGCCGGTTTCGTCGTAGCCGTTGGGGTTGATGATGCCGCTGGCGCAACCGGCCAGTAGGGAGAACAGGGCCAGCAGGCCGAGTAGACGCTTCATGCAAGGAGTCCCATTACAAATGTTGGAGTTGGCTTGCGTGGGAGCTGGCTTGCCTGCGATGGCTTCACCCCGGTGTAACTGATGCTCCGAGGCGCCTGCATCGCGGGCGAGCCCGGCTCCCACAGAAGCCGGGTCCTGCACGTGTCAGCCTTCGAGCTTGCTCTTCAGCAATTCGTTCACCTGTTGCGGGTTGGCCTTGCCCTTGGAGGCTTTCATGGCCTGGCCGACAAAGAAACCGAACATCTTGCCGCGCTTGGCTTCGTCTGCCGCACGGTACTGCTCGACCTGCTCGGCGTTGGCCGCCAGCATTTCATCCAGCACGGCCGAGATCGCGCCGCTGTCGGTGACTTGCTTGAGGCCACGTTTCTCGATGATTTCGTCGGCGCTGCCTTCACCGCTGGCCATCGCTTCGAACACGGTCTTGGCGATTTTGCCGGAGATGGTGTTGTCCTTGATGCGCAGCAGCATGCCGCCCAATTGCTCGGCGGACACCGGCGCTTCGTCGATTTCCAGGCCTTGCTTGTTCAGCAGGCTGCCCAGCTCAACCATCACCCAGTTGGCCGCCAACTTGGCGTCACCGGCGATGCTTACGACTTTCTCGAAGTAGTTGGCTTGTTCACGGCTGGAAGCCAGGACGCTGGCATCGTAGACCGACAGGCCGAACTGCTCCTGGAAGCGCTCGCGTTTCTGCTGCGGCAATTCCGGCAGCGTGGCGCGGATGTCGTTGAGGAACGAATCTTCAAGGACGACCGGCAACAGGTCCGGATCGGGGAAGTAACGGTAGTCGTTGGCTTCCTCCTTGCTGCGCATGGCGCGGGTTTCGTCTTTGTTCGGGTCGTACAGGCGGGTCTGCTGGATGACCTTGCCGCCGTCTTCGATCAGCTCGATCTGGCGACGCACTTCGCTGTTGATCGCCTTCTCGATGAAACGGAACGAGTTGACGTTCTTGATCTCGCAACGGGTGCCGAACTCGACCTGGCCCTTGGGCCGGATCGACACGTTGCAGTCACAACGCAGCGAACCTTCGGCCATGTTGCCGTCGCAGATGCCCAGGTAGCGCACCAGCGCGTGGATGGTCTTGACGTAGGCCACGGCTTCCTTGGCGCTACGCATGTCCGGCTCGGACACGATCTCCAGCAACGGTGTGCCTGCGCGGTTCAGGTCGATACCGGTAGCGCCCGGGAACTCTTCGTGCAGGCTCTTGCCGGCGTCTTCTTCCAGGTGCGCGCGGGTTACGCCGACACGCTTGATGGTGCCGTCTTCCAGCGGGATGTCCAGGTGGCCCTTGCCGACGATCGGCAATTCCATCTGGCTGATCTGGTAGCCCTTGGGCAGGTCCGGGTAGAAGTAGTTCTTGCGCGCGAACACGTTGTGCTGGCCGATCTCGGCGTCGATCGCCAGGCCGAACATCACCGCCATGCGCACCGCTTCCTGGTTCAGCACCGGCAGGACACCGGGCATGCCCAGGTCGACCAGGCTGGCCTGGGTATTGGGCTCGGAGCCAAACGTGGTGGCGCTACCGGAGAAAATCTTCGATTGGGTGGCGAGCTGGGTATGAATCTCCAGCCCGATCACAACTTCCCATTGCATAGTGTTCTCCTCAGAAGCCGGTAGGGGTGCGGGTGTGCCAGTCGGTGTGCAACTGGTACTGGTGCGCCACATTGAGCAGGCGGCCTTCCTGGAAATACGGGGCGAGCAGTTGCACGCCGACCGGCAGGCCATCTACGAAACCGGCGGGCATGGACAAGCCCGGCAGGCCCGCGAGGTTGGCGGTGATGGTGTACAGGTCTTCCAGGTATTCGGCGATCGGGTCGCCGGTCTTGGCGCCGATCTTCCAGGCCGGGTTGGGCGTGGTTGGGCCGAGGATGACGTCGACTTCTTCAAAGGCCGCCATGAAGTCGTTCTTGATCAGGCGACGGATTTTTTGCGCCTTGAGGTAGTACGCATCGTAGTAACCGGCCGACAGCGCGTAGGCACCGACCATGATCCGGCGTTGTACTTCGACACCGAAGCCTTCGCCGCGCGAGCGTTTGTACAGGTCGGTAAGGTCTTTCGGGTTTTCGCAGCGATAGCCAAAACGCACGCCGTCGAAGCGCGACAGGTTGGAGGAGGCTTCAGCGGGCGCGATCACGTAGTACGCAGGAATCGCGTGCTGGTTGTTCGGCAGGCTGATTTCCTTGATCACGGCGCCGAGCTTTTCCAGCTCCTTGACGCTGTTGTGCACCAACTCGGCGATACGCGGGTCGAGGCCGGCGCTGAAGTATTCCTTCGGCACGCCGATGCGCAGGCCCTTGAGCGAGGTATTGAGGCTGGCGCTGTAGTCCGGCACCGGCTCATCGATGCTGGTGGAGTCCTGTTTATCGAAGCCTGCCATGCCTTGTAACAAAATCGCGCAGTCTTCGGCGGTGCGAGCCAGGGGGCCGCCCTGATCGAGGCTGGATGCGTAGGCGATCATGCCCCAGCGGGAAACACGACCGTAGGTCGGTTTCAGTCCGGTGAGGTTGGTGAAGGCCGCCGGCTGGCGGATCGAGCCGCCGGTATCGGTGGCGGTGGCAGCCGGCAGGAAGCGAGCCGCCACGGCCGCAGCCGAACCACCGGACGAACCGCCGGGCACGTGCTCCAGGTTCCATGGGTTTTTCACCGCGCCGTAGTAGCTCGACTCGTTGGCCGAGCCCATGGCGAATTCGTCCATGTTGGTCTTGCCCAGGGTCACGGCCCCGGCGGCAGCCAGCTTGGACACCACGGTGGCGTCGTAGGGCGCCTTGAAGTTGTCGAGCATCTTCGAGCCGCAGCTGGTGCGAATGCCCTGGGTGCAGAACAAGTCCTTGTGGGCGATCGGCGCGCCCAGCAGGGCACCGTTCTCACCGTTGGCGCGACGTGCGTCGGCGGCCTTGGCCTGGCTCAGGGCCAGTTCCTCGGTGAGGCTGATGAAGCTGTTGACCTTTGGATCGTGCTCGGCGATGCGCGCCAGCAGGGTCTTGGTCAGCTCTTCGGAAGAAAACTTTTTATCGGCGAGACCGCGGGCGATCTCGGCCAGAGTCATGTGATGCATTGCAGGCTCTTTCCCTTTAGTCGATGACTTTCGGAACCAGGTACAGGCCGTTTTCGACCGCTGGCGCGATGGACTGGTAGGCCTCGCGATTATTACTCTCGGTCACGACGTCTGCGCGCAGGCGCTGGCTGGCTTCCAGCGGGTGAGCCAGGGGCTCGATGCCGTCGGTGTTCACGGCCTGCATTTGGTCAACCAGCCCGAGAATGCTGTTCAGGGCTGCGGTGGTCTGTGGAAGATCGGCTTCATTCAGGCCAAGCGAGGCCAGATGAGCGATTTTTTCCACGTCGGAGCGTTCAAGCGCCATGGGAATCTCCAGTGGAAAACAGAACGGAGGCTGTCCGTGTGTTAGATTGTCGGAACACTACCGCATTTCTACGGTCTTACGGCCGCGATTGTGGGGGTTGGTGCACAGAAAGTCGGCCAATTTAGCACATTGGCGCCTTGCCCAAAATCCCTGTCGTTGTTAGAGTTTGCCGCACTTTTTTACCCACGCGTTGCCTAGGGTCCCTTTCCCATGTTCAAGAAACTGCGTGGCATGTTTTCCAGCGATCTTTCCATTGACCTGGGCACTGCCAACACCCTTATTTACGTGCGCGAGCGCGGTATCGTCCTGAATGAGCCATCGGTTGTGGCCATTCGGACCCATGGTAATCAGAAAAGTGTCGTTGCCGTTGGCACCGAGGCCAAGCGCATGCTCGGCCGTACACCAGGCAATATTGCTGCCATTCGTCCGATGAAAGACGGCGTGATCGCCGACTTCAGTGTCTGCGAGAAGATGCTGCAGTACTTCATCAACAAGGTTCACGAAAACAGTTTCCTGCAGCCCAGCCCTCGTGTGCTGATCTGCGTTCCATGCAAGTCCACCCAGGTGGAGCGTCGTGCCATCCGTGAATCGGCGCTCGGTGCCGGTGCCCGCGAAGTATTCCTGATCGAAGAGCCAATGGCCGCTGCGATCGGTGCCGGCCTGCCGGTTGAAGAAGCCCGCGGTTCGATGGTGGTGGATATCGGTGGCGGTACCACTGAAATCGCCCTGATCTCCCTGAACGGTGTGGTGTATGCCGAATCCGTACGGGTTGGCGGCGACCGCTTCGACGAAGCGATCATCACCTACGTGCGTCGCAACTACGGCAGCCTGATCGGCGAATCCACCGCCGAGCGCATCAAGCAGGAAATCGGTACCGCTTACCCGGGCGGCGAAGTTCGCGAAGTCGATGTTCGCGGTCGCAACCTGGCCGAAGGCGTTCCACGTGCCTTCACCCTGAACTCCAATGAAGTGCTGGAAGCTCTGCAAGAGTCCCTGGCCACCATCGTTCAGGCTGTGAAGAGCGCCCTGGAGCAATCGCCGCCGGAACTGGCTTCCGACATCGCCGAGCGTGGCCTGGTGCTGACCGGTGGTGGCGCCTTGCTGCGCGACCTCGACAAGCTGCTGGCCCAGGAAACCGGCCTGCCGGTGATCGTTGCCGAAGACCCGCTGACCTGCGTCGCTCGTGGCGGTGGCCGTGCACTGGAAATGATGGATAAACACACCATGGACCTGCTCTCCAGCGAATAAGAGTTTGCTGGTTTGCCCATGTTTCGCCCGCAGGCAGCACTTTGCAGTGCTGCCTGTTGGCGTTTATCTTCTTCAATCTGCATCCAGGCCGGTTAGATGCCGTATGAATAAAGAGAACATTTGCCTGGGAGGAGCGGCTTATTAAACCGCTTTTCGCCAAAGGCCCCTCATTGGGCGTGCGCCTGCTGGTGCTGGTCGTGCTTTCGGTCGCGCTGATGGTGGTCGATGCCCGCTTTGCACTGCTCAAGCCTGTGCGTAGCCAGATGTCGCTGGTGTTGATGCAGACATACTGGATCACCGACCTGCCGCAACGTCTGTACCAGGGCGTGGCCAGCCAATTCGGCAGCCGCACCGAGCTGGTCGCCGAGAACGAAAAACTCAAGACCGAAAACCTGCTGTTGCAGGGGCGCATGCAAAAGCTCGCGGCCCTCACCGAGCAGAACGTTCGGCTGCGCGAGTTGCTCAACTCTTCCGCACTGGTCAACGAAAAGGTCGAAGTGGCCGAGTTGATCGGCATGGACCCCAACCCCTTTACCCACCGCATCATCATCAACAAAGGTGAGCGCGATGGCGTGGTGCTCGGTCAGCCGGTGCTCGATGCGCGTGGCCTGATGGGGCAGGTGGTCGAGTTGATGCCCTACACCTCGCGGGTGCTGTTGCTGACGGACACGACCCACAGCATCCCCGTGCAGGTCAACCGTAACGGCCTGCGCGCGATTGCCAGCGGTACCGGCAACCCGGAACGTCTGGAATTGCGCCACGTCGCCGATACGGCCGACATCAAGGAAGGCGACCTGCTGGTCAGTTCCGGCCTGGGCCAGCGCTTCCCGGCGGGTTACCCGGTGGCGACGGTCAAGGAAGTGATCCACGATTCCGGCCAGCCCTTCGCCATTGTGCGCGCGGTGCCGACTGCCGCCTTGAACCGCAGCCGCTACCTGCTGCTGGTGTTCAGTGACAACCGTACCCCGGAAGAGCGCGCCAACGAAGCTGCCCAGGCCCAGGAAGCGGAAGACAAGAAGAACGGCACCACGCCCATCATTCCTGCGACCGTGCCCAAGCCTGCCGCTGCTGCACCGGTTACGCCCGCGGTGGCCCCAGCTGCAGCACCTGTGGCGACCGCCGTGAAGCCCGCGACGCACACCGCGCACCCGGTTAAACCGGCGGCGACCAAACCCCCTGCGTCAACGCCAGCTGCTGCACCGGCGACCAAGCCGCCCGTGACGGCACCGGCCGCCCGCCCAGCGACCACCGCTCCGGCGACCACACGGCAGAGGGAGGAATAAATGGCCGGTACTCATTCGCGCAATGGCTGGATCGTCTGGCTGACGTTCGCCATCGGCTTGTTGCTCAGTGTTTCGCCACTGCCGCAATTCATGGAAATCCTGCGTCCGCTCTGGCTGGCGTTGTTGCTGGCTTTCTGGTCGCTGAACCTGCCGCACAAAGTCGGCATGGTCACGGCCATGTTTCTGGGCTTGGCGGAAGATGTGCTGTATGGCACCTTGCTGGGCCAGAACGCCTTGATCCTGACGCTGATCACTTTCCTGGTGCTGTCGTTGCAGCAACGCCTGCGCATGTTTCCCATGTGGCAGCAATGCCTGGTGATCCTGGTGATCTTCGGCCTGGCGCAACTGGTGCAACTCTGGCTGAGTGCCCTGACCGGCAATCGCCAGCCAACCCTGGCACTGGTGCTGCCGGCCCTGGTCAGCGCCTTGTTGTGGCCATGGATCAGTTTCGGCCTGCGTGGGTTACGTCGTCGCTATAAAATCAATTGAATGGATTGCGAGGCTCTGCCTGGTTATCGAACTCTACAGGGAGAGTCTGCAATGAATTCGCTTTACCTGGCCTCGGGCTCCCCGCGGCGGCGTGAACTGCTGACCCAGATCGGTGTGCCTTTCACCGTGGTCGGCGCCGCCATTGATGAAACCCCTCTTACCAACGAAACCGCCGTTGCCTACGTCGAGCGTCTCGCTCGCGGCAAGGCAGCGGCGGGTTTTGCTGCGCTTGAACACACCGCCGGCGCTTGTGTGCTGGGCGCCGATACCGCCGTGATTGTGGACGGCAAGATCCTCGGCAAGCCGGTAGACCAGGCCGACGCGCTGGCGATGCTGATGGCCCTGGCGGGGCGTGAGCATGAAGTGCTGACCGCCATTGCCCTGACTGACGGCCAGCGCTGCGAAACCCACTGTGTAAGCAGTCGCGTACGGTTTCGCGGGATTTCTGTCGAAGAGGCTACAACCTACTGGCACAGTGGCGAACCCCAGGACAAAGCGGGCGGCTATGCTATCCAGGGCCTGGGTTCGGTGTTCGTTGCCGGTCTCAATGGCAGTTATTCCGCCGTGGTGGGCCTGCCGGTGTGCGAAACCGCGCAACTGCTCGCCGAATTCGGCATACCCTGTTGGCAACACCTTACCGCGCGCTGAACGCCTTTAATTGCGCGCCCAGCCTTAAGCGATCGGTCACTATTGTGAAAATGCCTGAACGAGACCCAGCCATGAGTGAAGAGATTCTGATCAATATCACGCCGATGGAATCGCGCGTGGCGGTGGTAGAGAACGGTGTTCTGCAAGAAGTGCACGTCGAGCGCACCCAGAAGCGCGGGATCGTCGGCAATATCTACAAGGGCAAGGTGGTGCGAGTACTGCCGGGGATGCAGGCCGCATTCGTCGACATCGGCCTGGACCGTGCTGCGTTTATCCACGCCTCGGAAATTTCCCTGCGCGAGGGCCCGGCAGTCGAAAGCATCAGCGCCCTGGTGCACGAAGGGCAGAGCCTGGTGGTGCAAGTCACCAAGGACCCCATCGGCTCCAAGGGCGCACGGCTGACAACCCAGCTGTCGATCCCGTCGCGCTACCTGGTGTACATGCCGCGTACCGCGCATGTCGGCATTTCCCTGAAGATCGAAGACGAAGCCGAGCGCGAGCGCCTGAAAAAGGTGGTCAGCGACTGTGTGGCGGCCGAAGGTATCAAGGAAGCCGGCGGTTTTATCCTGCGCACGGCTGCCGAAGGCGCCGGTGCCGATGAAATCCTCATGGATATCCGCTACCTGCGACGCCTGTGGGACCAGATCGGCGCGCAGATCAAGACCATCGGTGCGCCCAGCGTTATCTACGAAGACCTCGGTCTGGCCCTGCGGACCTTGCGCGACCTGGTCAGCCCGAAGATCGAGAAAATTCGCATCGACTCGCGGGAAACCTTCCAGCGAACCACGCAATTTGTTGCCGAATTGATGCCGGAAATTGCCGACCGCCTGGAGCATTACCCGGGCGAGCGGCCGATCTTTGACCTGTATGGCGTCGAAGACGAAATCCAGAAAGCCCTGGAACGCAAGGTCCCGCTCAAGTCGGGCGGCTACCTGGTGGTGGACCCGGCGGAAGCCATGACCACCATCGACGTCAACACCGGGGCGTTTGTCGGTCACCGCAACCTCGAAGAAACCATCTTCAAGACCAACCTCGAAGCGGCCACCGCGATTGCCCGTCAACTGCGCCTGCGCAACCTGGGCGGCATCATCATCATCGACTTCATCGACATGGAAGACGAAGAGCACCAGCGCCAGGTGTTGCGCACCCTGGAGAAACAGCTGGAACGCGATCACGCCAAGACCAACATCATCGGCATTACCGAGCTGGGCCTGGTGCAGATGACCCGCAAACGCACGCGCGAAAGCCTGGAGCAAGTGCTGTGCGAGCCTTGCAGCAGCTGCCAGGGGCGCGGCAAGTTGAAGACCCCGGAAACGGTTTGCTACGAGATTTTCCGCGAAATCCTACGGGAGGCGCGTGCCTACCAGGCCGAAGGCTATAGAGTGCTCGCCAACCAGAAAGTGGTCGACCGGTTGCTCGACGAGGAGTCCGGCAACGTGGCAGAACTGGAAGGTTTTATCGGGCGCACGATCCGCTTCCAGGTTGAAACCATGTATTCCCAGGAACAATACGACGTGGTGCTGCTCTGATCCCCAATCGTTTTCTTTTTACGAGGCCTGCAGACCTTGATCTGCTGTCCGTCTACTGCCTTGAGGGTCGCCTGACATGGAGCGTCTGATACGCTTTTTTGCCGCTTTGACCCGTTGGGGCCTGGGCCTGTGCGCTTTGCTGCTGGTGTTGGCGGCGGTGTACGTGAGCCTGGGTCGTGAATTGACCCCGTTGGTGGCTGAATACCGCGCAGAAATTGAAGCCAAGGCCCAGGCTGCGGTGGACATGCCGCTGCAGATCGGCAGCCTCGAAGGGCGTTGGAGCGGTTTTGCGCCGGTGCTGCTGGCCCATGACGTGATGGTCGGCGAGGGCAGCAGTGCCTTGCGCCTGGACCAGGTCGAAGTGGTGCCGGACCTCTGGGCCAGCCTGATGGCGCGCGAAGTGCGTATTGCCCATCTGGAAGTCAGTGGCCTGCAATTGAGCGTCAAGGAAGACAAGGACGGCCATTGGGCCTTGCAAGGCTTGCCGGTGCAGGATGACCAGCCATTGGACCCGGAGCAGGTGCTCACGCGCATGCAGAGGGTCAAGCGCGTGTCTTTGCTCGACAGCCAGGTCACGTTGCAGCCGTACGGCCAGGCATCGCTGACCCTGACGTACGTGGGCCTGAGCCTGCACACGGGGGCCACACGCCAGCGCCTGGATGCCCGCCTGACACTGCCCGACGGCCAACCGCTGGCCCTGAGCCTGCGCAGTCGCATTCGCGCGAGCCAGTGGAAAGACGGTGCCGTCGATGCCTACCTGAGCCTGCCACAAAGCGACTGGGCCAAGTGGATTCCGGCCCGGCTGACCCAGCAGTGGAAACTCACCCAATTCAAGGCCGGCGGCGAATTCTGGTTGAGCTGGGGCCAGCGCACCGTGCAGAGCGCGGTGGTGCGCCTTAATTCGCCACAGGTGAAGGGCAGCTACGCCGACCGCAAGCCCGTGCATATCGAAAACCTCGCGCTGACAGCGTACGTGCAGCGCAGCGAGAGCGGTCTCAAGGTGTTGTTCGACTCGCTGGCCATGAACCTGGGGGACACCCGCTGGGAGTCGCGCCTGCAGCTGCAGCAAAGCCTGCCCACCGACACCGCGCAGGAGGTCTGGAAGCTGCAGGCTGACCGCCTGGACCTCACGCCGATCACCCCACTGTTGAATGCCCTGGCGCCGCTGCCCGAAGGCTTCGCCAAGACTATCGAACACCTCAAGGCCACCGGCTTGCTGCGTAATGTGCTGGTGGATTTCCGTCCCCAGGACAGCACCGACCAGAAGGTCAGCTTCGCCGCCAATCTCGAACGTGTGGGTTTTGATGCGTACTTCGGCGCGCCGGCTGCGCGCAACGTGTCCGGCAGCATCAGCGGTGACTTGGGCCATGGCGAGCTGCGCATGGACAGCAAGGACTTTTCCCTGCACCTCGACCCGATTTTCGCCAAGTCCTGGCAGTACCTCCAGGCCAATGCACGCCTGACCTGGAAACTCGACAAGCAGGGTTTCACCCTGATCGCCCCGTATATCAAGGTGCTGGGTGAGGAAGGCAAGATCGCAGCGGATTTCCTGATTCGCCTGCATTTCGACCATGCCCAGGAAGACTACATGGATCTGCGGGTCGGCATGGTCGACGGCGATGGGCGTTTCACCCCCAAGTATTTGCCCGCGGTGCTGAGCCCGGCCCTGGACGAATGGCTGCGCACGGCGATTCTCAAGGGCGCGGTCGACCAGGGTTTCTTCCAGTACCAGGGTTCGCTGAACCACGACGCATTGCCGGCTTCACGCAACATCAGCCTGTTCTTCAAGGTGCACGACGCCGAGCTGGCGTTCCAGCCTGGCTGGCCGCATGTGAGCAAGGTCAAGGGCGAAGTGTTCGTCGAAGAGAGCGGGGTGCGCATCCTGGCCAGCAAGGGCCAACTGCTCGACACCAAGGTCAAGGACGTCTACGTCAATATTCCGCACGCGCCTGAGGGCAAGGACAGCCACCTGTTGCTCACCGGCGAATTTGCCGGCGGGCTTGGCGATGGCCTGAAGATCCTGCAGGAAGCTCCGATCGGTACGGCATCGACCTTTGCCGGCTGGAAAGGCGAGGGCGACCTGAAAGGCAAGCTCGACCTGGATATTCCATTGGCCAAGGGCACCGAGCCCAAGATCGTGGTGGATTTCCAGACCGACAAGGCGCGCCTGCAATTGGCTGAGCCGACCCTGGACCTGACCCAGCTCAAGGGCGATTTCCGTTTTGACAGTGCCAAGGGCCTGAGCGGCCAGAACATCACGGCGCAGGCGTTTGACCGGCCGATCACCGCGCAGATTTTCGCCGATGGCAAGCCGGGTAGTATCAGCACCCGTGTGACGGCCAAGGGGCAGGTCACGGTCAAGCGGCTGACCGATTGGCTGAAAATCAGCCAGCCATTGCCGGTATCCGGGGATATCCCGTACCAGCTGCAGGTCAACCTGGACGGCGCCGACAGCCAGTTGATGGTCAGTTCCAACCTCAAGGGCGTGGCGGTGGACCTGCCGGCTCCGTTCGGCATGCCGGCCAGCCAGGGCCGCGACAGCACGTTCCGCATGACCTTGCAGGGTGCCGAGCGGCGCTACTGGTTTGACTATGGCGAGTTGGCGAACTTTACCTTTGCCGCGCCGCCGGACAAATTCAATGACGGGCGCGGCGAGTTGTTCCTCGGCGATGGCGATGCGGTGCTGCCCGCAGGCAAGGGCCTGCGGATTCGCGGTGTGCTCTCCGAGTTGGATATCGACCCGTGGAAAAAACTGGTCGACCGCTATGCGGGCAAGGACCCGGGCGGCAGCGCCAAGCAATTGCTCAGCGGCGCAGACTTCAAGGTGGGCAAACTGACCGGCTTTGGCACCCAGTTTGATCAGGTCAGCCTGCAACTGGACCGCAAGCCTGCCGCCTGGGGCCTGCAGCTCGACAGCCAGCAAGCCAAAGGCACGGTGAACCTACCGGACGCGAAGGGCGCTCCGATTGCGGTCAACCTGCAATACGTGAAACTGCCGGCGGTGGACCCGACGGTGCAGGCCGACGAGAACGCCCCGGACCCATTGGCCGACGTCGACCCCAAGGACATTCCGGCCCTGGATATTGCGATTGATCAACTGTTCCAAGGGCCCGACCTTGTCGGGGCGTGGTCACTGAAAATCCGTCCGACCGCCAAGGGCCTCGCCTTCAACAACCTGGACCTGGGGCTCAAGGGCATGCAGCTCAAGGGCGCCGGTGGCTGGGAAGGTGCGCCGGGAGCCAGCGGCAGCTGGTACAAGGGCCGCCTGGATGGCAAGAACATCGGTGATGTGCTCAAGGGCTGGGGCTACGCGCCGACGGTCACCAGCAAGGACTTCCACCTGGATGTGGACGGTCGCTGGCCCGGCTCGCCGGCTTATGTCGGGCCGAAGCGTTTCTCCGGCAGCCTGGACGCGGCTTTCCGCAGCGGCCAGTTCGTTGAAGTGGAAGGCGGCGCCCAGGCGCTGCGGGTGTTCGGCCTGCTTAACTTCAACTCCATCGGCCGCCGTTTGCGCCTGGACTTCTCCGACCTGCTCGGCAAAGGCCTGAGCTATGACCGGGTCAAAGGCTTGTTGGCCGCCAGCAATGGCGTGTTCGTGACCCGTGAGCCCATCACCATGACCGGGCCGTCGACCAACCTGGAGCTCAACGGCACCCTGGACCTGGTGGCCGATCGGGTCGACGCCAAGTTGCTGGTGACCCTGCCCGTCACCAATAACCTGCCGATTGCTGCGCTGATCGTGGGGGCGCCGGCCATTGGCGGCGCGTTGTTCCTGATCGACAAGCTGATCGGCGACCGTGTGGCGCGCTTTGCCAGCGTGCAATACAAGGTGGAAGGCCCGTGGAAGGATCCAAAAATCACCTTCGACAAGCCATTTGAAAAACCAAACTGAGAGCCTGTGGAGTAGCATGGCCGCATGCCTTCTATGGAGTAGCGGCCCATGTCCTTTGCGGTAATTCAAATGGTCAGCCAGAGTGATGTGCTGGCCAATCTCGCCCAGGCCCGGCGTTTGCTGGAGCAAGCGGCGGCAGGCGGTGCGAAACTGGCGGTATTGCCGGAAAACTTTGCCGCCATGGGCCGCCGCGACGTGGCCGCTATCGGTCGCGCCGAGGCATTGGGTGAAGGCCCGATCCTGCCATGGTTGAAACAGACCGCCCGCGACCTCACCTTATGGATAGTGGCCGGCACTGTACCGTTGCCGCCCAGGGACCATCCGGATGCCAAGGTCAATGCCTGCTCGCTGCTGATCGATGATCAGGGCGAGATCGTTGCCCGCTACGACAAGTTGCACCTGTTCGATGTGGATGTGGCGGATGCCCGGGGTCGTTATCGCGAATCCGACGACTATGCTTTCGGTGGCAACGTGGTGGTGGCGGATACGCCGGTGGGCCGGTTGGGCCTGACCGTGTGCTACGACCTGCGCTTTCCGGAGTTGTACAGCGAGTTGCGTGCGGCGGGGGCTGAATTGATTACGGCGCCCTCGGCCTTCACCGCAGTGACCGGCGCCGCGCACTGGGACGTGCTGATTCGCGCACGCGCCATCGAGACCCAGTGCTACTTGCTGGCGGCAGCCCAGGGGGGCGTACATCCGGGCCCTCGGGAAACTTACGGCCACGCGGCGATCGTCGACCCGTGGGGGCGTGTGCTGACACAACAGGATCAAGGCGAAGCGGTGTTGCTGGCCGCACGCGACAGCAGTGAACAGGCGTCGATACGGGCGCGCATGCCGGTGGTCAACCATCGGCGCTTTTTCTCGCAGGGCGCGCAGCGACCTGCTTCAGAACGATGAATTTAAGGCCAAACCTATGAGCGAGTTGTTGTCCTCAGTCAGTGAACACCTCCTGGCACCCGGTGGCGTGACCATCGAAAGTCTGCAAACCGTGCTCGGCGATCTGGCCGGGCCCGGCATCGACGCCGCCGACCTGTATTTCCAGGGGCAGATTTCCGAGTCCTGGGCGCTGGAAGATGGCATCGTCAAGGAAGGCAGTTTCAACCTCGACCAAGGCGTGGGCGTGCGTGCGCAGTCCGGTGAGAAAACCGGCTTCGCCTACAGCAACGCAATCACCCTGGAGGCCCTCGGCCTGGCCGCGCGTGCTGCGCGTTCGATTTCCCGCGCCGGCCAGAACGGCACCGTGCAGGCGTTCAGCACCCAGGATGTGGCGCAATTGTATGCGCCGGATAACCCCCTGGAAGTGATCAGCCGCGCGGAAAAAGTCGATTTGCTCAAGCGTATCGATGCGGCCACCCGCGCCCTCGACCCGCGTATCCAGCAAGTCACCGTGAGCATGGCCGGTGTGTGGGAGCGCATCCTGGTGGCCTCCACCGACGGTGGCCTGGCGGCGGATGTGCGCCCGCTGGTGCGGTTCAATGTCAGTGTGATCGTCGAGCAGAACGGCCGTCGCGAGCGCGGCGGCCATGGCGGCGGCGGGCGTACCGACTATCGTTATTTCCTCACCGATGACCGCGCCATGGGGTATGCCCGTGAGGCGCTGCGCCAGGCGCTGGTCAATCTGGAGGCGATTCCGGCGCCGGCCGGCACGTTGCCGGTGGTGCTGGGGTCGGGCTGGTCCGGTGTGTTGCTGCACGAAGCGGTCGGTCATGGCCTGGAAGGCGACTTCAACCGCAAGGGCAGCTCCGCCTACAGCGGGCGCATGGGCGAGATGGTCGCGTCCAAGCTGTGCACGATTGTCGATGACGGCACCCTGTCCGGTCGCCGTGGCTCGCTGAGTGTCGACGACGAAGGCACTCCGACCGAGTGCACCACCCTGATCGAAAACGGCGTGCTCAAGGGCTACATGCAAGACAAGCTCAACGCCCGCCTGATGGGCGTGGCGCGCACCGGTAACGGCCGTCGCGAGTCCTATGCGCACCTGCCAATGCCGCGCATGACCAACACCTACATGCTCGGTGGCGAAAGCGATCCGGCGGAAATCATCGCCTCGGTGAAGCGCGGTATCTACTGCGCCAACCTCGGTGGCGGCCAGGTGGATATCACCAGTGGCAAGTTCGTGTTCTCCACCAGCGAGGCGTACCTGATCGAAGACGGCAAGATTACCGCGCCGGTCAAGGGGGCAACGTTGATTGGCAACGGCCCGGAAGCCATGAGCAAGGTGTCGATGGTCGGCAACGACCTGGCGCTGGACAGCGGCGTGGGCACGTGCGGGAAAGATGGGCAGTCGGTGCCGGTGGGTGTCGGCCAGCCAACGCTGAAGATTGATGCGATCACCGTGGGTGGCACGGGGTCGTAAGTCGTGGAGCGCCGGGTGGCGAAGGTCGCCACCCGGGGAAGAGGATCAGCGCAGGCCGCGTTGAGTCTCGTCCAGCTCACGGATGTACTTGAAGATTTTACGGCTGGTGGCCGGAGCCTTGTTTTGCGCCAGTTCGTGCTGGGCCTGACGAATCAGGGAGCGCAGTTGCTGGCGGTCCGCGTCCGGATAATCCACTACAAACTTCTCCAGTACAGCGTCATCGCCCGAGATCAGGCGGTCACGCCAACGTTCCAGGTTATGGAAACGTTCGTTGTACTGGCGAGTGGAGGCATCGAGTTGATCGAGCAAGGTCAGAATGGCGTCAGTGTCCTGGTCGCGCATCAGTTTGCCGATAAACGAGATGTGCCGTTTACGCGCGATATTCGCGGTGTGCTTGGGCGCATCCGCCAGGGCCCGGCGCATTTCGTCGGTCAGTGGCAGTTTTGCAATCAAGTCCGGCTTGAGCGTCGTAAGGCGCTCGCCGAGGTCAACCAGAGCATGCAGCTCACGTTTGACCTGGGATTTGCTTTTCTCCCCATCGAGGGAGTCGTCGTAAGAATCAACCATGGTGGCAGTCCGCAAAGAAACGCCGCCATGATAACCAGTCGGGGGCCGCTTGTCCGGCCCGGTCGCTCGATGGCCTTAACCGAAAGCAGAATTTGAGTGGAGAAAACCATGAGTGCAGCCCAAAGCGTCGGTCCGCAAGCGTTACCGGCACTGCAGGAACAAGTCGAGCAGATCCTTGCCGAGGCCAAGCGCCAGGGGGCCAGCGCCTGTGAAGTTGCGGTGTCGCTGGAGCAGGGGCTGTCGACGTCGGTACGCCAGCGGGAAGTCGAAACCGTCGAATTCAACCGTGACCAGGGCTTTGGCATCACCTTGTACGTGGGCCAGCGCAAGGGTTCGGCCAGCACTTCGGCGAGTGGTCCGGAGGCGATTCGCGAAACCGTGGCCGCCGCCTTGGCAATCGCCAAGCACACCTCCGAGGATGAAAGCTCGGGCCTGGCCGATAAAGCGCTGATGGCCAAGGACCTGAAGGACTTCGATCTGTTCCATGCCTGGGACATCACCCCCGAGCAAGCCATCGAGCAGGCACTGACCTGCGAGGCGGCGGCGTTCGACGCTGATGCCCGCATCAAGAACGCTGATGGCACCACGTTGAGCACCCATCAGGGCTGCCGCGTGTATGGCAACAGCCATGGTTTTATCGGCGGTTATGCATCCACTCGACACAGCTTGAGCTGCGTGATGATCGCCGAGGCCAATGGCCAGATGCAGCGTGACTACTGGTACGACGTGAACCGCCAGGGCGATTTGTTGGCGGACCCTGCCAGTATTGGCCAGCGCGCTGCACAACGTGCCGCGAGCCGCCTGGGCGCGCGCCCGGTGACGACGTGCGAAGTGCCAGTGCTGTTTTCCGCGGAGCTGGCCGGCGGCTTGTTCGGCAGTTTCCTGGGGGCGATTTCCGGTGGCAACCTGTACCGTAAATCATCGTTCCTGGAAGGCGCGATCGGCCAGCAGCTGTTTCCGGAGTGGCTGACCATCGACGAACGTCCGCACCTGATGCGGGCCATGGGCAGTTCGGCGTTCGACGGCGATGGCCTGGCGACTTATGCCAAGCCGTTCGTCGAGAAAGGTGAATTGGTGTCCTACGTGTTGGGCACCTACTCGGGCCGCAAACTCGGCCTGCCGAGCACTGCCAACTCCGGTGGCGTGCACAACCTGTTCGTCACCCACGGCGACGAAGACCAGGCGGCGTTGTTGCGGCGCATGGGCCGTGGCCTGCTGGTGACCGAGTTAATGGGCCAGGGCTTGAACATGGTCACCGGGGATTATTCGCGCGGTGCGGCGGGGTTCTGGGTCGAAAACGGCGAGATTCAATTTGCCGTCCAGGAAGTCACCATTGCCGGCAATATGCGCGACATGTTCAAGCAGATCGTTGCGGTCGGCAATGATCTGGAACTGCGCAGCAACATTCGCACGGGTTCGGTATTGATCGAACGGATGACCGTCGCCGGCAGCTGACCGTAGCGAGGTTCAACCAAAGCGCGTTATCCCACGGATAGCGCGCTTTTTTTATGCCTGCCTGACAGGTCGATTACTCCGCCGCCATTGCGTTGATTCTCAATATCATTTAATAATAAATATCATTACCGAATGAGTGTGGATCATGAGTTCTGTCCTGCATGAGGATCCGTACCTGGAGAGCTGGCGCTGGATGAGTCGTCAGATTCGCTGTGGCCTGGATCCGAATGAACCTCGCCTGATCGAACATTACCTCAATGAAGGGCGATACCTGGCGTGTTGCACGGCCATCCATCCGTGGACGATCGCTGAAACGTCATTCCGGCTGCTGATCGACACCGCCAGCGATATCGCCTTGCCCTGGCACTGGCGATCCCTGTGCCTGGACCAGGCCTGGCGCCCGCTGCGCGACCTGGAAAAACTCTCCCGCTGTGCCTGCCGCCTCAAGCGCTGGCAGACCTTTGCCTGGCAATTGGCGACCTGCGAATTGCTGCCGTCTATTTCTCACTCCGACCTGGTGCAAGGATCTAACGATGAGTAACACCCGTATCGAACGCGACAGCATGGGCGAACTGCAGGTACCGGCCGAGGCCTTGTACGGTGCGCAAACCCAGCGTGCGGTGAACAACTTTCCGATCAGCCATCAGCGTATGCCGGCGCAGTTCATCCGCGCCCTGATCCTGGCCAAGACGGCGGCCGCCAAGGTCAACGTCGACCTCAAGCAAATCAGCGAAGGGCAGGGCAAGGCCATCGTCGATGCCGCCCAGGGCTTGCTCGAAGGCGATTTCATGCAGCACTTCCCGGTGGACATCTTCCAGACCGGTTCCGGCACCAGCTCCAACATGAACGCCAACGAAGTGATCGCGACCCTCGCCAGCCGTTTGCTCGGCGAAGCGGTCAATCCCAATGATCACGTCAACTGCGGGCAAAGCAGCAACGACATCATCCCGACCACGATCCACGTCAGCGCCGCGCTGGTGCTGCACGAGCAAACATTGCCGGCACTGCTGCACCTGGTACAGGTGATCGAGCAGAAGGCCGAAGAAGTCCATCCGTTCATCAAGACCGGCCGTACTCACCTGATGGACGCCATGCCCGTGCGCATGAGCCAGGTGCTCAACGGTTGGGCGCAGCAGCTCAAGGCCAATATCGGTCATTTGCAGGACCTGCTGCCGAGCCTGCAGGCCCTGGCCCAGGGCGGTACGGCGGTGGGCACGGGGATCAATGCGCACCCGGAATTTGCTGCACGCTTCAGCCAGCAACTGAGCAGCCTGACCGGTGTGAAGTTCACCCCGGGCAAGAACCTGTTCGCGTTGATTGGCTCCCAGGACACCGCCGTCGCCGTCTCGGGCCAGTTGAAAGCCGTTGCCGTCTCGCTGATGAAAATCGCCAATGACCTGCGCTGGATGAACTCCGGCCCGCTCGCCGGCCTCGGTGAAATCGAACTGGAGGGCCTGCAGCCTGGCTCGTCGATCATGCCCGGCAAGGTCAATCCGGTGATCCCGGAAGCGACTGCGATGGTCGCCGCGCAGGTGATCGGCAACGACAGTGTGATCACCATCGCCGGCCAGTCGGGCAATTTCGAGCTGAACGTGATGTTGCCGATCATCGCGCAGAACCTGCTCAGCAGCCTGGAACTGCTGGCCAATTCCAGTCGCCTGTTGGCGGACAAGGCCATCGCCAGCTTCAAGGTCAACGAAGCCAAGCTCAAGGAAGCGCTCTCGCGCAACCCGATCCTGGTCACCGCACTCAACCCGATCATTGGTTACCAAAAGGCCGCTGAAATCGCCAAGAAGGCCTATCAGCAAGGCCGCCCGGTGATTGATGTCGCCCTCGAGCACACCGACTTGCCGCGCAGCCAACTGGAGGTCCTGCTGGACCCGGAAAAGCTCACGGCCGGCGGCGTGTAATCACCGACACTGCTTTGGAGGCTCACCATGGAGCATTGGAAACGCACGATCGAACGGGCCAATCGCTGCTTTATGCAGGGCGAGCTGGTAGACGCTCGCGAGGCCTATCTACAGGCCCTGGCCCTGGCTCAGGTGTTGTTCGAGCGCTGGGCGGATGCCGACGAAGCGGTGGCGGCTTGCGTCATTTCCCATCACAACCTGGCGGACCTGCACCTGCGCCTGAACCAGCCGGAGGAGAGCGCCGAATACCTTTGCGCGATCCACCAGCGCCTCTTGCAGACCATGCAGGACCCGCGCCTGAGCCCGCAATTGCGTGAAGCGGCCCTGCGCCAGAGCAGCAAGACCTACGTCGAGCTGTTGAATTTCATCAGCGACCACGGCGAGTACCCGCGTACTCATCGGCTGCTGGGCAGCACGGCGGCGCCCTCGGATGCGTCGACTCGCAATAGTCCTTATTACGGAGCACATTGAAATGTCCTACACCTTACCTGCCCTGCCTTACGCCTACGATGCCCTGGAACCGCATATCGATGCGCAAACCATGGAGATTCACTACACCAAGCACCACCAGACCTACATCAATAACCTCAATGCTGCGGTCGAGGGCACTGAGTTCGCCGGCTGGCCGGTAGAGAAACTGGTCTCCAGCGTGCAACAACTGCCGGAAAAACTGCGTGCGGCGGTCATCAACCAAGGCGGTGGCCACGCCAACCACTCGTTGTTCTGGGCGGTGATGTCGCCCAAGGGCGGCGGCAAGCCAGAAGGCGCGCTGGGCAAGGCCATCGACGAGCAACTGGGCGGTTTCGACAGCTTCAAGGAGGCGTTCACCAAAGCCGCGTTGACGCGTTTCGGCAGTGGCTGGGCCTGGCTGAGCGTGACACCGCAAAAGACCCTGGTGGTGGAAAGCAGTGGTAACCAGGACAGCCCGCTGATGAACGGCAATACGCCGATCCTGGGCCTGGACGTCTGGGAACACGCTTACTACCTGCTGTACCAGAACCGTCGCCCGGAATACATCAATGCCTTCTACAGTGTTATTAACTGGCCGGAAGTTGCCGCGCGCTATCAGGCCGCCCTGGCCTGATCTTCACCCTTCATAACCCGATCTAAGGCCGACTATGGGCACGCAAACACTGGCGATCAGCAGCGGACGAATGTTTCGTTATGCGTTTGGCTCGCTGCTGCTATTGGCAGGTACTGCATTGTTGGTGGCCCATGGGCTGGCCTGGCTGGACCTGGAGCCGCGTATCTTGCGCGCCCTGCAGGGCGGGTCAATCTGTGCACTCGGCACGGCACTCGGCGCGGTGCCGGTGTTGGTGATTCGGCGGATGCCGGTGGCGTTGAGCGATACATTGCTGGGCTTTGGCGCCGGGGTAATGCTGGCGGCGACGGCGTTTTCGCTGATCGTGCCGGGCATTGCCGCGGCTGAAGGCCTCGGGCTCTCGCCCTGGGGCGCCAGTGGCTTGATCAGCTTCGGCATCATGCTGGGTGCATTCGGGTTGTATCTGGTTGACCGCAAGGTCTCCGGCGCAAGCCCGGAAATGTTGGTGGGCACGCCGGACAACCCGGTGATCCCGCCGCGCATCTGGCTGTTCGTGTTTGCCATTATTGCCCACAACATTCCGGAAGGCATGGCGGTGGGCGTTTCCGCCGGCGGCGGCATGCCGGACGCCGACAGCTTGGCCATGGGCATTGCCTTGCAGGACGTGCCCGAAGGGCTGGTGATTGCGTTGGTATTGGCCGGGGCCGGGATGTCGCGGGTCAAGGCCTTCCTGATCGGAGCCGCGTCAGGCTTGGTGGAGCCGGTATTTGCAGTGCTTTGCGCATGGCTGGTGAGTTTGGCCGAGGTGCTGTTGCCGTTGGGCCTGGCCCTGGCTGCTGGCGCGATGCTGTTGGTGGTGACCCACGAAGTGATCCCGGAGTCGCGGCGCAATGGTCATGAGAAGCTCGCCAGCCTGGGATTGTGCATCGGGTTCTGCTTGATGATGGTGATGGATACAGCCCTGGGGTAAACCGCTCCCGGTTAGGCGTCGGCTCGCCGGCGCTCGGTCGCGGTCTTGAAGGATGCTATCGCCGGCAAGCCGGGCTCCTACGGAAGGTTATTCGCCTTCGTCGAAGAAGTTATTGATCAATGCCACCAGTGCGGCCATTGCTTCGTCTTCCTGCTCACCTTCGGTCTTCAGATGAATCTTGGTGCCCTTGCCGGCAGCCAGCATCATCATGGCCATGATGCTCTTGCCGTCGACCATGGATTCCGGGGTGCGCCCGGCGCGGATCTGACAGGGAAACTGCCCGGCAACACCGACGAATTTGGCCGAGGCGCGGGCGTGCAGGCCCAGCTTGTTGATGATTTCAATTTCCAGAGCGGGCATCGCGGGGGTGTTCCTTTCAGCTAAGGTCGCGGTGGCGAACCTGGACGTTCTTGAGGGTTTGTTGCAGCACCTGGCCCAGGCGCTCGGTCAGGTAGACGGAGCGGTGGTGGCCGCCGGTGCAGCCGATGGCGATGGTGACATAGGCGCGGTTGCTCGCGGCAAAGCGCGGCAGCCATTTGAGCAGGTAGCTGGAGATGTCCTGGAACATCTCCTCCACATCCGGCTGCGCTGCCAGGTAATCGGCCACCGGCTGATCCAGCCCGGACTGATCACGCAGTTCCGGTTTCCAGTAGGGGTTGGGCAGGCAACGCACATCGAACACCAGGTCGGCGTCCACCGGCATGCCCCGCTTGAAGCCAAAAGACTCCACGAGAAATGCGGTGCCAGGCTCCGGCTGATTCAGCAGGCGCAGCTTGATGGCATCGCGCAGCTGGTACAGGTTGAGGCTGGTGGTGTTGATCTTGAGGTCGGCGAGGTCGATGATCGGCCCCAGCAACTTGGTCTCATCTTCGATGGCTTCAGCCAGCGAGCGATGAGGGCTGCTGAGCGGGTGGCGTCGGCGGGTTTCGGAGAAGCGCTTGAGCAGCGTCTCTTCGTCGGCGTCCAGGTACAGCACATCGCAATGAATGTGTTTGGCGCGCACTTCCTCGAGCAATTGCGGAAAGCGCTCAAGGTGGCTGGGCAGGTTGCGGGCGTCAATCGAAACAGCGACCAGGGGTTGCGCCAGTTCGGTGTGGATCAACGCACGTTCCGCCAATTCCGGCAGCAGGCCGGCGGGCAGGTTGTCGATGCAATAGAAACCGTTGTCCTCAAGAACATTGAGGGCGGTGCTTTTACCCGAGCCGGAGCGGCCGCTGACGATGATCAAACGCATGATTACTGCCCGTTTTGTTCATCCAGGACAACCTGATAGAGCGCCTCACTGGTGGCAGCGCTGCGCAGTTTGTCGCGTACTTCCTTGCGGTCGAGCATGCTGGCGATCTGCCGAAGCAGCTCCAGGTGCGCATCGGTGGCAGCCTGTGGGACCAGCAGTACAAACAGCAGGTCGACCGGGGCGCCGTCGATGGCGTCGAAATCGATAGGTTTTTCCATGTGCAGCAAGGCGCTGACAGGTGTTTCACAGCCTTGCAGGCGGCAGTGTGGAATGGCGATGCCGTTACCAAAACCGGTCGAACCCAGTTTTTCACGGGCGATCAGCGACTCATAGACAACTTGCTCATCCAATTCAGGCACTTGGCCATGGATCAGTTTGGCAATTTCTTCGAGGGCTTTCTTTTTGCTGCCGCCCGGCACGTTCACGAGGGAACGGCCGGGGGTCAGGATGGTTTCAAGTCGGATCATGGGGGGAGAGTTAACGACCTGTACCTTGCATCAGGTGCAGATTCTTTTCCTTATGCTTTATGAGTTGGCGGTCCAGCTTGTCGTAGAGCGAGTCGATCGCCGCGTACATGTCCTCATGTTCCGCATTGGCGACGAGCTTGGCATTCGGTACGTGCAGGGTGGCCTCGATTTTCTGCTTGAGCTTATCGACCTCCATGATGACCTGCACGTTGGTGATCTTGTCAAAATGCCCCGCAAGTTTGTTCAACTTGCTCTCGGTGTACTCACGCAGGGGCTTGGTGACTTCCAGCTGGTGTCCACTGATGTTGACTTGCATACAGCTTCTCCTTCGTTGCCAGTGCATAAAGCGGCAGGCCGGGGTGCCTGCCACTGGAACGCTTTGGCCCGCCCGTCACATCAAACGCTTTCGCTCGCTGGAAGGCGCGATCCCAAGGGATTCGCGGTACTTGGCGACGGTTCGACGGGCGACCTGAATGCCTTGTGCCTCCAGTAAACCAGCGATCTTGCTGTCACTCAACGGCTTTTTCTGATTTTCCGCGGCAACCAGTTTTTTGATGATCGCGCGAATCGCCGTGGACGAGCATTCGCCGCCTTCAGAGGTGCTGACATGGCTGGAGAAAAAGTATTTCAGCTCATATATACCGCGTGGGGTATGCATGAATTTTTGCGTGGTCACCCGCGAGATCGTCGATTCATGCATGCCCACCGCCTCGGCGATGTCGTGCAGGACCAGCGGTTTCATTGCTTCGTCGCCATATTCCAGGAAGCCGCGCTGATGCTCGACGATCTGGGTGGCGACTTTCATCAGGGTTTCGTTGCGGCTTTGCAGGCTCTTGATGAACCAGCGCGCTTCCTGCAATTGGTTGCGCATGAAGGTGTTGTCGGCGCTGGTGTCGGCGCGGCGCACAAAACCGGCATATTGCGGGTTGACCCGCAGGCGTGGCACGGATTCCTGGTTCAGCTCCACCAGCCAGCGCTCGTTGTCCTTGCGCACGATCACGTCAGGCACCACGTATTCGGCTTCGCTGGACTCGATCTGCGAGCCCGGACGCGGGTTGAGGCTCTGCACCAGTTCGATGACCTGGCGCAGGTCGTCTTCCTTGAGCTTCATGCGGCGCATCAGCTGGCTGTAGTCGCGGCTGCCGAGCAGGTCGATATAGTCGGTCACCAGGCGCTGGGCCTCGACCAGCCAAGGGGTCTTGGCTGGCAGTTGGCGCAGTTGCAGCAACAGGCATTCACTGAGGGTGCGCGCGCCAATGCCGGCGGGCTCGAACTGCTGGATGCGGTGCAGGACGGCTTCAATCTCGTCCAGCTCGATATCCAGCTCCGGATCGAAGGCTTCGAGGATCTCTTCGAGCGTTTCGTCCAGATAACCCTGGTTATTGATGCAGTCGATCAGGGTCACGGCGATCAGGCGATCGGTGTCCGACATCGGCGCCAGGTTCAGTTGCCACAGCAGATGGCTCTGCAGGCTCTCGCCGGCTGAGGTGCGCGTGGTGAAGTCCCATTCGTCATCGTCGTTGCTGGGCAGGCTGCTGGCGCTGGTCTGGTAGACGTCTTCCCAGGCGGTGTCCACGGGAAGTTCGTTGGGGATGCGTTCGTTCCAGTCGCCTTCCTCAAGGTTATCCACCGTTGGGGCGGTTTCCTGGTAGGAGGGTTCCTGCACGTCGGAATTGGGTTTTTGCTCGATGTTGTCGGCCAGCGGGTCTGCATTATCGAAGTCGTCGCCTTCTTCCTGGCGTTCGAGCATCGGATTGGACTCCAGGGCCTCCTGGATTTCCTGTTGCAGGTCCAGGGTCGACAATTGGAGCAGGCGGATGGCCTGTTGCAGCTGCGGTGTCATCGTCAGCTGCTGGCCCATTCTCAGGACTAGCGATGGTTTCATGGCAGGGGCTTAACACCTTATTCGCCGGCGCAATGCGCCATCCACGACAGGGCGCGTGAGCGCCAAACATAAGCAAATTATATGCCTGATATCGGGGGCTTTGCCTAGAGCGCGGTAACAATAAAAATCCGGAGGTTTTCATTGACTCCCGCGCACCTTGGCGAACGGCCTGCCACCGCCTTTTTCAAACAGGCAGGCTTACAGGCGGAACTCGTGACCCAGGTACACTTCCTTGACCAGTTCGTTGGCCAGGATAGTGGCGGAGTCGCCTTCGGCGATCAGCTGGCCATCGTTGACGATATACGCGGTTTCGCAGATATCGAGGGTCTCACGGACGTTGTGGTCAGTGATCAACACGCCAATGCCCTTGGCCTTGAGGTGGTGGATGATCTGCTTGATATCACCCACCGAGATCGGGTCGACACCGGCAAACGGTTCGTCCAGCAGGATGAACTTGGGTGCAGTGGCCAGCGCCCGGGCGATTTCCACGCGGCGACGCTCACCACCGGACAGGCTCATGCCGAGGTTGTCGCGGATGTGGTTGATATGGAATTCCTGCAGCAGGCTTTCCAGCTCCTTGCGACGGCCGTCACGGTCGAGTTCTTTGCGGGTCTCGAGGATCGCCATGATGTTGTCGGAAACCGACAGCTTGCGGAAGATCGACGCTTCTTGCGGAAGATAGCCGATGCCCGCGCGGGCGCGGCCGTGCATCGGCTGGTGGCTGACGTCGAGGTCGTCGATCAGGACGCGACCCTGGTCCGCCTGGACCAGGCCGACGATCATGTAGAAGCAGGTGGTCTTGCCGGCGCCGTTGGGGCCGAGCAAGCCGACGATCTGGCCGCTGTCGATCGACAGGCTGACGTCGCGCACGACCTGGCGGCTTTTATAAGCCTTGGCCAGATGCTGGGCTTTCAGGGTTGCCATTAGTTCGCCTTCTTCGCATCGGGTTTAGGCGCAGGCTGGGCAGCGCCGTCTTTCTTCTTCGGCTGGATAACCATGTCGATGCGTGGACGCGGTGCGCTGAGCTTGCTGCCCGTGGCGCGGCCGGCGTTGGCGACCTGCTTCACGGTGTCATAGGTGATCTTTTCACCTTCCGTGGAGTTGCCGTCGGGGCTGAGCACCTTGGCCTGGTCGATCAGCACGATGCGATTCTGCTGGGCGTGATACTGGATGGTCTTGCCATAGCCTTTCATCGGGCCGGTATCGGTCGCGGACTGCTTCTGTTCGAAGTAAGCCAGGTTGCCCACTGACGTCACCACGTCAATGTCGCCGGATTGGGTGCGAGTCAGGGTCACCGTGTTGCCGGTGATCTTCATCGAGCCTTGGATGATGATCACGGCGCCGGTGTAGGTGGCGACGCCTTGCTTGTCATCCAGCTGCGCATCGTCGGCCGAGATGTGGATCGGTTGCTGGCTATCGTTCGGCAGAGCCCAGGCGCTCACGCTTCCCAGTGCTGCGCCCAGACCGAGCAAAATAGGGAGAGTTTTAACGAGCCTCATACTGTCCTCTTACGTTCGATAGCAGGTGTATCCTGCTTTCTTTCAAATACGCTTTCATTCCCTTGCCAGTCGATACACCGCCAGCGCCGTCGATTCTAACGTCTTGCTCGGTCTGCGCATATTGCTTCTGCGGGAATACGGTCATGCGACTGCTGGTAATCACGGTGTCGCGGTTTTTCGCATCGGTGCGTGCAACACGTACCGAGTCGATCAGTTCTACCTGGGTGCCGTCCGGGTTGACCTCGCCACGCTTGCTGGTGACGTGCCATGGAAACTCGGTGCCACGGTAGATGTTCATGTCCGGGTTGGTCAGCAGGGTCACTTCGGTGGCCTTCAAATGCTCGACCTTGTCCGACGTCATCTCGTACTGCACCTTGCCATCGGGCAGGAACTGCACGCTCTTGGCATTGATGGCGTAGTAGTCGATAGCCCCTTCGTCGACCTGCGCAGCAGGCTGGTCGAGAAAGCGCTCCGGGCTGATATTCCAGTAGCCCACCGCCAGGAACAGCGCGGCGATGACCCCGAATAGCAGGAAGTTGCGAATCTTTTTACTCAGCATAAAACGCTCTATAAGTAGGCGGCGTGGGCCGCTTCAAGGCTGCCCTGGGCACGCAGGATCAGCTCGCAGAACTCGCGGGCGGCACCTTCGCCACCACGCGCGGTGGTGATGCCATGGGCGTGCTCGCGGACAAAGGCCGCCGCATTGGCGACGGCCATGCCCAGGCCCACTCGGCGAATGACCGGCAGGTCAGGCAGGTCATCGCCCAGGTAAGCGACCTGCTCATAGCTTAGGTTGAGTTGGCCAAGAAGCTCGTCCAGGACCACCAGTTTATCCTCGCGGCCCTGATACAGGTGAGGAATCCCCAGGTTTTGTGCGCGACGTTCCACAACGGGAGTCTTTCTGCCGCTGATAATCGCGGTTTGCACGCCCGCTGCCATCAGCATCTTGATGCCTTGGCCGTCGAGGGTGTTGAACGTCTTGAATTCGCTGCCGTCTTCGAGGAAGTACAGGCGGCCATCGGTCAGCACGCCGTCAACGTCGAAAATCGCCAGCTTGATGTTTTTGCCGCGTTGCAACAGGTCGCTGGTCATTTACATCACTCCTGCACGCAGCAAGTCGTGCATGTTCAGGGCGCCGATCGGGCGGTCGTCGGCATTGACCACCACCAGTGCGCCAATCTTGTGGTCTTCCATGATCTTCAGGGCTTCGGCGGCCAGCATGTCCGGGCGCGCGGTCTTGCCATGGGGCGTCATCACGGCATCGATGGTCGCTGTATGGATGTCGATAGTGCGGTCCAGGGTGCGGCGCAGGTCGCCGTCGGTGAAGACCCCGGCCAGGCGCCCGTCGGCTTCCAGGATGACCGTCATGCCCAGGCCCTTGCGGGTCATTTCCATCAGCGCGTCCTTCAGCAGAGTGCCGCGCGGGACGTGGGGCAATTCATCGCCCGAATGCATGACGTTTTCCACTTTGAGCAGCAGGCGCCGGCCCAGGGCGCCGCCTGGGTGGGAAAATGCGAAGTCTTCCGCGGTAAAACCACGTGCTTCCAGCAATGCCACGGCGAGCGCATCGCCCATCACCAGGGCAGCGGTGGTGGAGGAGGTCGGCGCCAGGTTCAGCGGGCAGGCTTCATGGGCCACGTGAACATTGAGGTTCACTTCGGCGGCCTTGGCCAGCGTCGACTCCGGATTGCCGGTGATGCTGATCATCTGGATGCCCAGGCGCTTGATCAGCGGCAGCAGGGTCACGATTTCGTTGGTGGTGCCGGAGTTGGACAGTGCCAGGATGATGTCATCCTTGGTGATCATGCCCATGTCGCCGTGGCTGGCTTCGGCCGGGTGCACGAAAAATGCGGTGGTCCCGGTGCTGGCCAGGGTCGCGGCGATCTTGTTGCCGACGTGACCTGATTTGCCCATGCCGACCACGACAACGCGGCCTTTGCTGGCCAGAATCATCTCGCAAGCGCGTACGAAATCCGCGTCGATATGCGCCAGCAAGCCTTCCACGGCTTCAAGCTCTAGGCGGATGGTGCGTTGTGCGGATTGAATAAGGTCGCTGGATTGGCTCATGTCTGAAATCGTATAGCCTGACGAAAAGTCGGCGATTATAACGGTAATGATCGATTCCCTCACGCAAGTTCGTCAGGCTTTATTCACCTGATGCCTGAGATTCCTTCTTCAGTAACACAGCCGGCAACGTTTTTTCGCTGTCCCCAATCTGAACAAGCGCAGTTCCGGCCTTGGGCGCGTTGTACCAGCAGTGATATAGTTCGCCGCCAGTTCGGTCCGCCCAGCCCATGTGGCTATCAATTGCGCAATCGTTGCAAACGTTTGTCGCAAGCGTGGTGTCTGAGTGAGAGGCTGCATCCCAAGGAGTTTAGATGAGTGCCGATAACGCCTACGCGGTCGAGCTGAAGGGACTGACCTTCAAGCGCGGGACGCGCAGCATCTTTGAGAACGTCGATATTCGCATTCCCCGCGGCAAGGTCACGGGCATCATGGGGCCTTCCGGTTGCGGCAAGACCACCCTGTTGCGCCTGATGGGCATGCAATTGCGTCCCAGCGCCGGCGAAGTGTGGGTCAACGGCCAGAATCTGCCGACGCTGTCGCGCAGCGATCTGTTCGATGCGCGCAAGCACATGGGTGTGCTGTTCCAGAGCGGCGCGCTGTTCACCGACCTCGATGTGTTCGAGAACGTGGCCTTTCCGCTGCGGGTGCATACGCAGCTGTCTGACGAAATGATTCGTGACATCGTGTTGCTGAAACTGCAGGCCGTCGGCCTTCGCGGTGCCATCGACCTGATGCCCGACGAACTGTCCGGCGGCATGAAGCGCCGGGTCGCCCTGGCGCGCGCGATTGCCCTCGATCCGCAGATCCTCATGTACGACGAGCCCTTCGTCGGCCAGGACCCGATTGCCATGGGGGTGCTGGTACGCCTGATTCGCCTGCTCAACGACGCCCTCGGCATCACTAGCATCGTGGTGTCCCACGACCTTGCAGAAACCGCGAGCATTGCCGATTACCTCTATGTAGTTGGCGATGGCCAGGTACTGGGCCAGGGCACGCCAGAAGAACTGATGAACGCAGACAATCCGCGCATTCGCCAATTCATGACCGGCGACCCCGATGGCCCGGTGCCTTTTCACTTTCCGGCAGCGGATTACCGCTCAGATCTTCTGGGGAAGCGCTGATGCGCAAGACATCTCTTATCGAAAAGGTCCGCCTTTTCGGTCGCTCCGGCATCGACATTGTCGAAGTCCTGGGCCGCTCGACGATTTTCCTGTTCCACGCCTTGCTCGGTCGCGGCGGCATCGGTGGCGGCTTTGGCCTGCTGGTCAAGCAACTGCATGCCGTGGGCGTCATGTCCCTGGTGATCATCGTGGTCTCCGGTGTGTTCATCGGCATGGTGCTGGCGCTGCAGGGCTTCAATATCCTCTCCAGCTACGGTTCGGAGCAGGCGGTAGGGCAGATGGTTGCCCTGACGTTGCTGCGTGAACTCGGGCCGGTGGTCACCGCGCTGCTGTTCGCGGGGCGTGCGGGTTCGGCGCTGACGGCTGAAATCGGCAACATGAAGTCCACCGAGCAGTTGTCCAGCCTGGAAATGATCGGCGTGGACCCACTCAAGTACATTGTTGCCCCGCGCCTGTGGGCCGGCTTCATTTCCCTGCCATTGCTGGCGATGATCTTCAGCGTGGTGGGTATCTGGGGCGGTTCATGGGTGGCGGTGGACTGGCTGGGCGTCTATGACGGTTCCTACTGGGCCAACATGCAGAACAGCGTGACCTTCAGCGGCGACGTGCTCAACGGCATCATAAAAAGCATCGTCTTCGCCTTTGTAGTGACCTGGATCGCCGTATTCCAAGGCTACGACTGTGAGCCCACTTCAGAAGGGATCAGTCGCGCCACCACCAAGACCGTTGTGTACGCCTCGCTGGCGGTACTGGGCCTTGACTTCATTTTGACCGCCTTGATGTTTGGAGATTTCTGATGCAAAACCGCACTGTGGAAATCGGTGTCGGCCTTTTCTTGCTGGCTGGCATCCTGGCTTTATTGTTGCTGGCCCTGCGAGTCAGTGGTCTTTCGGCGAGCCCCACCGCCGACACTTATAAACTTTACGCGTACTTCGACAATATCGCCGGTTTGACTGTCAGAGCTAAAGTGACCATGGCCGGTGTCACCATCGGCAAGGTCACGGCAATCGATCTGGATCGCGACAGCTTCACCGGTCGAGTGACGATGCAGCTGGACAAGAAGGTAGATAATCTGCCGACCGACTCCACTGCATCTATCCTCACTGCGGGTCTGCTGGGCGAGAAGTACATCGGTGTCAGCGTGGGCGGGGAAACAGCCTTGCTCAAGGATGGCTCGACAATCCACGACACACAGTCGTCGTTGGTACTTGAAGACCTGATCGGTAAATTCCTGCTCAATACGGTCAATAAAGACGCCAAATGAGGAATCTGTACATGATCTCTACCTTGCGACGTGGCCTCCTGGTACTGCTGGCGGCGCTGCCGTTGATGGCTAACGCGGCGGGTTCTGCGCACGATCTGGTGCAGGACACGACCAACAAGATGCTGGCCGACCTGACTGCCCATAAAGAGCAGTACAAGCAGGATCCCAGCAAGTTCTACGACGCGCTCAACACCATCGTCGGCCCGGTCGTCGACGCCGAAGGTATTTCGCGCAGCATCATGACCGTCAAGTATTCGCGCAAGGCGACGCCTGCGCAGATGCAGACGTTCCAGGAAAACTTCAAGAAAGGCCTGTTCCAGTTCTACGGCAATGCACTGCTTGAGTACAACAACCAGGGCATCACCGTTGATCCAGCCAAGGATGAGTCGGGCGATCGCACCAGCGTTGGCATGACCGTCAAGGGCAACAACGGCGCGGTCTATCCTGTGCAGTACACCCTGGAGAAGGTCAACGGCGAGTGGAAACTGCGCAACGTGATCATCAACGGTATCAACATCGGCAAGCTGTTCCGTGACCAGTTCGCTGACGCGATGCAGCGCAATGGCAACGACCTGGACAAAACCATCAATGGTTGGGCCGGTGAAGTCGCCAAGGCCAAGGAAGAGACCGACAAAGCCGCCGGGAAGCCCGCGCAATGACCGAGTCGGCTGTTCGTCTCGGCGACGCTGGCGAGCTGTTCATCAGCGGCGTGCTGGATTACCGCACCGGGCCTGACCTGCGCAAGCAGGGCCAGGCGCTGATCAAGACCAGCACCGCGCCTGCGCTGGTGCTGGATTGTTCGGCGGTGACCAAGTCCAGCAGTGTCGGTTTGTCGTTGCTGCTGTGCTTCATGCGCGATGCAGAGGCGGCCAAAAAGCCGGTCAGCATCCGTGCATTGCCCGAAGACATGCGTGAAATTGCCGAAGTTTCCGGTTTGACCGAACTGTTGGCGCATCCTTAATACACATTATTAAAGAAGCCCCCCGTCAGAGTCCTGCTATGCGGGGTTCGCAGGTGCGGGGCTTTTTTGTATGATGTGCGACCCGTGCGCACTGGGCGCCGATAGAGGTTGAGCATGCAGGCCCTAGAAGTTAAAAGCTTCCTTGAAGGAAAGCTGCCGGAAACGAACGTAGAAGTTGAAGGCGAAGGCTGCAACTTCCAGCTGAACGTGATTAGCGATGAACTGGCGGCATTGAGCCCGGTCAAGCGTCAACAGCAGGTCTATGCCCATTTGAACCCGTGGATCACCGATGGCAGCATCCACGCGGTCACTATGAAATTTTTCAGCCGCGCGGCCTGGGCCGAGCGCACCTGAGCCCCCAAGGCGTCGAGATTCTTATGGATAAATTGATTATTACCGGCGGTGCCCGCCTTGATGGCGAGATCCGCATCTCCGGTGCGAAAAACTCCGCCTTGCCGATCCTGGCAGCGACCCTGCTGTGCGATGGCCCGGTGACCGTGGCCAACCTGCCGCACCTGCATGACATCACCACCATGATCGAGCTGTTCGGTCGCATGGGCATTGAGCCGGTGATCGACGAGAAACTGGCCGTTGAAATCGACCCGCGCACCATCAAGACCCTGATCGCTCCGTACGAACTGGTGAAAACCATGCGTGCGTCGATCCTGGTGCTGGGCCCGATGGTTGCCCGTTTCGGCGAAGCTGAAGTAGCCCTGCCTGGCGGTTGCGCGATTGGCTCGCGTCCGGTTGACCTGCACATCCGTGGCCTCGAGGCCATGGGGGCAACCATCGACGTCGAAGGCGGCTACATCAAGGCCAAGGCGCCGGAAGGCGGCTTGCGCGGTGCCAATTTCTTCTTCGATACCGTCAGCGTGACCGGTACCGAGAACATCATGATGGCGGCTGCCCTGGCCAACGGTCGCAGCGTCCTGCAAAACGCCGCGCGCGAGCCGGAAGTGGTCGACCTGGCCAACTTCCTGATCGCCATGGGTGCCAACATCACCGGCGCCGGCACCGACACCATCACCATCGAAGGCGTCAAGCGCCTGCATTCGGCCACCTACAAGGTGATGCCGGACCGCATCGAGACCGGTACCTACCTGGTTGCCGCTGCCGTCACCGGTGGTCGCGTCAAGGTCAAGGACACTGATCCGACCATCCTTGAAGCCGTGCTGGAAAAACTCAAGGAAGCCGGTGCTGAAATCACTACCGGTGCCGACTGGATCGAGCTGAACATGCATGGCAAGCGGCCAAAAGCCGTGAACGTGCGTACCGCTCCGTACCCGGCGTTCCCGACCGACATGCAGGCGCAGTTCATCTCCCTGAACGCGATTGCCGAAGGTACCGGTGCCGTGATCGAGACCATCTTCGAAAACCGCTTCATGCACGTGTACGAACTGCACCGCATGGGCGCGAAGATCCAGGTCGAAGGCAACACCGCTATCGTTACCGGCACCGAGAAGCTCAAGGGCGCGCCAGTGATGGCGACCGACCTGCGCGCTTCGGCCAGCCTGGTGATCTCGGCGCTGATCGCCGAAGGTGACACGTTGATCGACCGCATCTACCACATCGACCGTGGTTACGAGTGCATCGAAGAAAAGCTGCAGATGCTCGGCGCGAAAATCCGCCGCGTACCGGGCTAGTCCCGGCACTGCAAACACCTTCACTGTGGAGAGGGAGCTTGCTCCCGCTGGACTGCGCGGCAGTCCCATTTCCAGAGCCGCTTCGCGCCCCGGCGCGAGCAAGCGTCCTCGCCACGGGAAGGTCTTTGTTGTTAAATGGTTTGTTTCAAATCGAGGCTGTAATGGCCTCGATCTGTGTCTGGCGCCGTTTGTGACCGGACCGCAATAGCCTGATGAAGGACTGACGTTTCCCATGTTGACCATCGCACTGTCCAAGGGCCGCATCCTTGACGACACTTTGCCGCTTCTGGCTGAAGCGGGCATCGTGCCGACCGAGAATCCGGACAAGAGCCGCAAGCTGATCATCCCCACGACCCAGGACGACGTGCGCCTGTTGATCGTGCGGGCTACCGACGTGCCGACCTACGTGGAACATGGCGCGGCCGACCTGGGTGTCGCCGGCAAAGACGTGCTGATGGAATACGGTGGCCAGGGCCTGTACGAGCCGCTGGACCTGCGCATTGCCCTGTGCAAGCTGATGACTGCCGGCCGTGTCGGTGACGTCGAGCCCAAGGGGCGCCTGCGAGTGGCCACCAAGTTCGTCAACGTCGCCAAGCGTTACTACGCCGAGCAAGGCCGCCAGGTCGATATCATCAAGCTCTACGGCTCGATGGAGCTGGCGCCGCTGATTGGCCTCGCCGACAAGATCATCGACGTGGTCGACACCGGCAACACCCTGCGCGCCAACGGTTTGGAGCCGCAGGATTTCATTGCCGACATCAGCTCTCGCCTGATCGTCAACAAAGCCTCGATGAAAATGCAGCACGCCCGTATCCAGGCGTTGATCGACACCCTGCGCAAGGCAGTGGAGTCTCGACACCGCGGTTGACTCACCCGCGTAGCCGGAAGGCTGCGCCCGTCTATCCGCCTCATAGCCAGAATTCTCAGGTGCCCAAGCGGAAACGACTGCTAGTTTAGGGCGCCTGAGTTTTTGCCAATTCTATTGAGGCCCTCGCTATGACCACGTCCACTGCAATTGCCCGACTCAACGCTGCCGACCCGGATTTCGCCCATCATCTGGATCATCTGCTGAGCTGGGAAAGCGTGTCCGACGATTCGGTCAACCAGCGTGTGCTCGACATCATCAAGGCCGTGCGCGAACGGGGTGACGCGGCGTTGGTGGACTTCACCCGCCAGTTCGACGGCTTGGACGTGAAGTCCATGGCCGACCTGATCCTGCCGCGCGAACGCCTCGAACTGGCCCTGACGCGCATCACTGCGCCGCAGCGCGAAGCCCTGGAAGTCGCCGCAGCGCGGGTGCGCAGCTACCACGAAAAGCAGAAGCAGGATTCCTGGAGCTACACCGAAGCTGACGGTACTGTGCTGGGCCAGAAGGTCACGCCACTGGACCGTGCCGGCCTGTACGTGCCGGGCGGCAAGGCGTCGTACCCGTCGTCGGTGCTGATGAACGCGATCCCGGCCAAAGTGGCGGGCGTGACCGAAGTGGTCATGGTGGTACCGACCCCGCGCGGCGAAATCAACGAGCTGGTGCTGGCTGCGGCCTGCATCGCCGGGGTCGACCGCGTCTTCACCATCGGCGGCGCGCAGGCTGTTGCCGCGCTGGCCTACGGCACCGAGAGCGTGCCGAAAGTCGACAAAGTGGTCGGTCCGGGCAACATCTACGTAGCCACGGCCAAGCGCCACGTGTTTGGCCAGGTCGGTATCGACATGATCGCTGGCCCGTCGGAAATCCTCGTGGTGTGTGATGGCCAGACCGATCCGGACTGGATTGCCATGGACCTGTTCTCCCAGGCCGAGCACGACGAAGACGCCCAGGCGATCCTGGTCAGCCCCGACGCCGAATTCCTCGACAAGGTAGCCGCCAGCATCAATAAATTGCTGCCGACCATGGAGCGCGCCGAGATCATCGAGAAGTCGATCAATGGCCGTGGCGCGCTGATCCTGGTGCGTGACATGGAACAGGCTATCGAGGTGGCCAACCGCATTGCGCCGGAGCACCTGGAGCTGTCGGTTGCCGACCCACAAACCTGGCTGCCATCGATTCGTCATGCCGGTGCGATCTTCATGGGCCGCCACACCAGCGAAGCCCTGGGCGACTACTGCGCGGGCCCCAACCACGTGTTGCCGACCTCGGGCACCGCGCGTTTCTCTTCGCCGCTTGGGGTGTATGACTTCCAGAAGCGTTCGTCGATCATCTTCTGCTCGCCACAAGGCGCTTCCGAGCTGGGCAAGACCGCGTCGGTGCTGGCCCGTGGTGAATCCCTCAGCGCGCATGCCCGCAGCGCCGAATATCGCATCCTTGAAGACAAGCAGGGGAACTGAGACATGAGCAAATTCTGGAGCCCCTTCGTCAAGGACCTGGTGCCTTACGTGCCTGGCGAACAGCCCAAGCTGACCAGGCTGGTCAAGCTCAACACCAACGAAAACCCCTACGGCCCGTCGCCCAAGGCGCTCGCCGCGATGCAAGCCGAGTTGAACGACAACCTGCGCCTGTACCCGGACCCCAACAGCGACCTGCTCAAGCAGGCGGTGGCCAAGTATTACGGGATCGACGCCGGCAAGGTGTTCCTTGGCAACGGTTCCGACGAAGTCCTGGCGCACATTTTCCATGGCCTGTTCCAGCACGATCTGCCGCTGCTGTTCCCGGATATCAGCTACAGCTTCTATCCGGTCTACTGCGGCCTTTATGGCATCAAGTCCGCCCCGGTGCCGCTGGACGAGCAGTTCCAGATCCGCGTGTCGGACTACGCCAGGCCCAACGGCGGGATCATCTTCCCCAACCCGAACGCGCCGACCGGCTGCGTGCTGGCGCTGGACGCGGTGGAGCAGATCCTCAAGGCCAGCCCGGACTCGGTGGTGGTGGTCGATGAAGCCTATATCGACTTCGGCGGTGAAACCGCCATCAGCCTGGTGGACCGCTACCCGAACCTGCTGGTGACGCAGACCCTGTCCAAATCGCGCTCACTCGCCGGTTTGCGCGTGGGCCTGGCCGTGGGCCACCCGGACCTGATCGAAGCGCTGGAGCGGGTCAAGAACAGCTTCAACTCCTATCCGCTGGATCGCCTGGCGATTGTCGGCGCGGCGGCGGCGTTCGAGGACCGTGAGTACTTCGAGGCGACCTGCCGATTGGTTGTCGATAGCCGTAACAAGCTGGTCGCTCAATTGGAGGAGAAGGGTTTTGAGGTGTTGCCGTCAGCGGCCAACTTCATCTTTGCGCGTCACCCACGGCACGACGCGGCGGGTCTTGCCGCCAAGGTGCGTGAGCAGGGCGTGATCGTGCGGCACTTCAAGCAGGAGCGGATTGCCCAGTTCCTGCGGATCAGCATCGGTACGCCGGAGCAGAACCAGGCGCTGATTGATGCGTTGGGCGAGCTCTAAGCCACACTGAGGCTTAAAAAAATGTGGGAGCGGGCTTGCTCGCGAAGGCGTTGTATCAGTCACATAGCTGTCGACTGACACTGCGCTTTCGCGAGCAAGCC